>JAZUFU010000104.1:0-30876 GCA_045640865.1 Acutalibacteraceae bacterium
AGTATTGTCTTCCTAAGACCGCTTTGGCCTCCGACTTATGACAAGAAGAATCACGCTCGAAATTATCACGGTTACGCACACAAAGTTGTGTATCAGTTTCTGGTACTGGGTTCGGTTGTCTTTCATAATATGACCTCCTTTTTATATTCGGGGTAACACGGTTAAAAAATTGTAATCGGGTGAACGATGCGGAGATTTTGCAATAATCTTTCTCACGGTATGCGTTCATCCAATCTTGCTTTATCTCTCCCTCAGTCTTTTGCTTCGCAAAATCCAGCTCCCTCGTCAGAGGGAGCCGAAAATGCCTCACCTTGTCAGGGGAGGTGGCGTGCGAAGCACGACGGAGGGGTAGTTCTTGAAGTAAGAAGTAATAGTGATTAGTGAAGAAGTCGGGGCGATTATCGCCTGTTTTCATTTTCCGCACAATCTTTCGTTCCCTACAATGCAAAAAATAAGCGGCAGAGCCGTGAAGCCCTGCCGCTTAAATCTGATGATGTTCTTATTCCTTTGCGCCTTTGTCAAGTGCTCTCTGAAGCCAGATTGAGCCTACATCCAACGCGTTGTAGAGACCTTTTTTCTCCGCTTTTTTGATTATGCGCTCTCTCGGTCTGCAATCGGGGTCGGTGCTGAGCATCTGAACAACAACTCTGTCAGCAATCTCCGTGCCCTGGAAGTCTTTTGTGCTTGTGATTGAAAGCATAATCACATAAGGGTCGCTCATGTTGCCGTAATAAATCGTGTTGCCGTTTCTTACGAGCGGCTTACCCTTGTATGTTAAAAATTTGATTTCGTTTTTCTTTGCCAAAGCAAGTTCCTCCTATTATATATCAAGATAATTCTTGACAAGAGATTGCAGTAACTCATCGCGGTCGATTTTTCTGATTATACTGCGCGCGTTGTTGTAAGTCGTGATGTATGTTGGGTCCTCCGAAAGAAGATAACCGACTATCTGACTTATGGGGTTGTAGCCTTTTTCGCTCAGCGCGTTATAAACAGTCTGTAAAGAATGGCGCATTTCGTTTTCGTGCTCTTCTTTAATTGAGAATTTTATAGTCTTATCAGTCATTGCAAACACCTCCGTCTCATCAGATATTTATTATAAACTATTTTTTAAAATTTAACAAGGGGTAAATATAAATTTTTCGTAAACTGCGTTTGAATTTATGCCCTCGCGTGATATAATAATCAGGAAAGAAGTGATTTTATGAAGATTTATTCCTGTAATATGATGAAAAAAATCGAGGAGAACGCAAACAAACGCGGAATGTCATATATCACAATGATGGAAAACGCGGGCAAGGCGTGCTTTGATTTGATTATGAAAACCGTTATCGGCTCAGCTAAGCCGACCGTCTGCGTGCTCTGCGGCAAGGGCAAGAACGGCGGCGACGGCTTTGTTATCGCCAATCACCTCAAAAACGCCGAGATTCCCGTGAGCGTTGTGCTCACCGACGGCGAGCCGAAAGCCGACGAGGCTGTTGCCATGAAGCAAAAGGCGGAGGGCGTGGAGATAACCGACATACGCTCCGACGCGAACACCGCCATTGACCGCATAGCAAAGTGCGATATTATCATCGACTGCGTTTTCGGCATCGGCTTCAAAGGTCAGCTCAAGGGGCTGACGGCTGAGCTTGCGGAAAATATCAATAATCTTAAAAAATTCGTTGTCGCCATTGACATTCCGAGCGGACTCGAGGGAAACTCGGGAAATGTGAACGGCACGGTTATAAAAGCAAATCTCACGATAGCGATAAGCTGTCTCAAGCCCGTCCATGTTCTCAAGCCTGCGTCGGCTCTCTGCGGCAGGGTTATCACCGCCGACATCGGCTTCCCAAAAGAATGTTACACCGACGGCGTTGAGTGCGAATTTGAAACGGCGGACAGGCAGTTCGTCAAAGATAATTTCGTTAAGAGAACGGCTGAGTCCAACAAAGGCACATACGGCAGGCTTCTGTGTGTGTGCGGAAGCAGGAATATGCAGGGCGCGGCGGTGCTGTGCACAAACGCGGCGATTAAAAGCGGCGCGGGGCTTGTGATTTCCGCTTTCCCCGACAAAGCGTATAACGCAATCGCGCCCAAAGTAACCGAAGCTCTTATGCTTCCTTTAAAAGACGACAAGTCGGGTTTTATCTCCTTTGACGCCGAAACCGCCGTCGTGAAAGTGCTCAAAAACTGCTCCGCTGTCGTCGCAGGCTGCGGTCTGGGGAACACCGAAGCGACAAAACGAATCATCACCTGCATCATAAGGCAGGCAAAATGCCCGATGATTATTGACGCGGACGGCATAAACGCGATTTCTGCTAATATAAATATATTGAAATCAGCTCAGGCGCCCGTCGTTCTTACGCCTCACCCGGGTGAAATGTCAAGGCTCACGGGCAAAAGCATTGAGGAAATTCAGCGCAGCAGAATTGAAACCGCACGCACATTCGCAAAAGAGTACGGCGTAACACTCGTTTTAAAGGGCAACAATTCCGTTATCGCGTTCCCCGACGGCGAAGTTTTCATCAACCCCACGGGCAACGCAGGCATGGCAAAGGGCGGCAGCGGCGATGTGCTCGCAGGCATAACGGGAGCGTTTCTGGCACAGGGAATGACCGCTCAGAAAGCGGCTGTCTGCGCGGCGTATATCCACGGTCTGTGCGGCGACGAGCTCGCACGGAAATTCTCCATGACGGGCATGACGCCCACAATGATGATAAATCATCTGCCTAAGCTGTTTTCAAAATTTGAATAACGGGTTGGTCTGATGAAGCGGATTGTATGTGCTTTGGTTATAATTTTTACTCTGTGCGGCTGTTCGGGAAAGTTAAGCTCATTTAAAATAAATCCCGAGTCGCTGAACACGGCGTTTCATGCAAAAATCGACGGCAGCGAGTACGAGGGCTATCTGTCCTTTGACAGCGGAACGAACATGACGGTAACAATAAACTACCCTGATATTATCAGCGGCGTTTCGATGACCTTCTGCGCTGACACGGTTCTGACCGCCGTCGATAATGTTGAAGAAACGCACTCGGCAAAGGATTTTCCAAGCGGATTTTCGTTCCTGTGCATATACAACGCATTAAAAACCGCCGTTTCGGGCGGTGAATTCAAGCGAAACGCCGACTCAGCCTATGAAATGACCTGCGAGGGCGTAACCCTTGTTGCGGATAAAAACGGTAATCTCACCTCCGCAAGCCTCGAAAACGGCTTTTTTATTTTCGGGCTATAACGGTTGAAATATTATAATTATGTGCTCGATGCGGAGGCTTTGCAATAATTTTTCTCACGGTATTCGTCTATCCGAAATTTTTTGTCCTCAGCCGTAGGGCAGGGGCCTGTCGAATAATAGATACACCTTTGAAATGTACCCCCTCAGTCAGCTACGCTGACAGCTCCCCGAAGGGGCACCTTATTGCCTCCCTCGGGGGAGGTGGCAAAATCTCTGATTTTGACGGTGGGGGTTGAAATAGATAATGGATAATAGATAGTGAAGTACAATATGATTTGACGGGTTGTCGGGGACGCCAACCCCTACAACCGCACGGCTCAAATCATGTTTGTAGGGGACGACCTCCGGGCGTCCCGATTAAAATGTTACAAGCAAAGCTTTTCGATTGTTCATTAAAAAATGGGCGTTTGTAACGCCACTTCATCATCAGATTATCACGGTTAATCACTTTTCGGAATAATATGTAACGGTGCATTTATTTTCCCCGAAAAAATGTTTAAACGCACCTTTAATCGGCAAAAATACTATTGCTGATTAAAAAACGGAGAGTGATTCAAATGACAGTTAAACGGGGAGACATTTATTACGCTGATCTGAGCCCTGTTGTCGGCTCTGAGCAGGGAGGAATAAGACCCGTTCTGATTGTGCAGAATGATGTAGGAAATAAATTCAGCCCGACGGTTATAGCCGCCGCCATAACGAGCCGCCGCTTCAAGACGGAGCTTCCCACTCATATTCAGGTCAACGCTCACGGCTGCGGACTCGCAAAGGATTCGATAGTCCTGCTCGAGCAGGTGCGCACCCTTGACAAAAAGAGGCTGAAAGAGAAAATGGGAAACCTTGACGAAAAGGACATGAACAGAGTTAATCAGGCATTATCAGTAAGCCTCGGAATAACTACTTAATTTTATATTCGGGGTAACTCGGTTATATTTCTTAATATGTGAGGACGATGCAAAAAAAAACCGTAAATCCACGGGTTGTCGGGGATGCCAACCCCCTACAAAATGCACCGCTCACACCGCACTTGTAGGGGACGACGTCCTCGGCGTCCCGTTTTTTATATTCGGGGCAACACGGTTGTGATTTTATAAATGTGTGCCCGATGCGGAGGTTTTGTCTTATTTTTTATCACGGTATCCACACAATTTTCCTTTCTCGGTCGTAGGGCAGGGGCTTGCCCCTGCCGTGTTGGATTTCCGTATAATCTCCCGTCTTCGGTCGTAGGGGCGATTATCAATCGCCCGCCTTTTATATTCGGGGCAACTTGGCTGTAATTTTTAACCTTGCGGACGATGCGGAAGTTTTGTTATAATCTTTCTCGTGGTATGCGTATGCTTTTATCATCGCTGTACCCCCTCAGTCAGCTTCGCTGACAGCTCCCCAAAGGGGCGCCAATCAGCCTCCCTCGGGGGAGGCGTCTCAAAGTAATAGATAATAGTGAAAAAGCGAAATTCCCCTCACACCCCAATATAAAAATCCTCCCGACTTGCATTGTTTCGGGAGGATTGTCTGTTTATTCTATTATAAAAGAATCTTGAACACCATTTTTCTGACGCTCATTTCTTTCTCCGCGCACTGGCAGGGAGCGTGAACGTCCTCGGGAGCAAGGTAAAGGAACGAGCCCTTGGTCAGCACAAAGTCAAACTTGCTCTTGCCGTCATAGAAAGCAATATCGCCGCCCTTTGAGTATTCCTCACTCAGAAGATTTTCCTCAATATCGCCGAGGGGCGACCAGCCGATTTTCTCGATACCCGAGTAAATGTACTGCAAATCCGCGTACTTTTTGTGAGCCTCAAACTTAACCTCTTTGTCAAGCTCGGTTCTGTATGTGCTGATGTTGCAGAAAAGCTTTCTGCCGTCAAGCTCGTAGCTGCCGTCAGCCTTCTGCTCAGCGGCGTCTTCCTTTATAAAGTCGTATATTGCCTTGAATTCGGGATGTTCTTCTAAATATTCTTCGTAATTGTCAATTTTATCAATAATCATTTTGAATCACCTCACACCCATTATATACCTTTTTCAAAATTTTACAAGATATATTTGACCTAAATTCCGTTCTGATGTATAATATCATTATCAAATTCACAGGAGTTTTGTTATGATAAAGGTTATTTTGTGGGATATTGACGGCACGATTCTGAACTTTCTCAAGTCCGAGAATTACGCGATAAAAAAATGCTTCGCCGCTTTCGGCATTGAGGGCTGTGATGACGCTATGGTTGCGCGTTATTCGCTCATAAATAAAAAGTACTGGGAGATGCTCGAGCGCGGAGAGATAACGAAGCCGCAGGTTCAGCGCGGCAGATTTGAGGAGCATTTCGCCAATGAGGGCATTGAGTTCAGCGACTATGACGGACTTAATAAAATGTATCAGGTCGCACTCGGCGACAAAATCTTTTTCAATGACGATTGCTTTGAGCTTCTCAAAAGCCTTAAAGGCAAATATAAGCAGTACGCTGTTACCAACGGCACAATCACCGCGCAGGAGAATAAGCTCAGACAGTCGGGGCTTGATAAAATCTTTGACGGCGTGTTCATTTCCGATAAAATCGGCTTTGAGAAGCCGACGGAGGGCTTTTTTGACGCTGTTTTCAGAGAGATAGGGGAGTACGAAAAGGACGAAATCCTCATCGTCGGCGACTCGCTGACAAGCGACATCACGGGCGGCAACAATGTCGGCATTCTCTGCTGCTGGTATAACCCCAACGGACTGACGAACACAAAGAACCTGCGTATTGACTACGAAATAAAAAATATCAATGAGATAACATATATACTTTAAAAATAAAGCACGGATTCCGACCTTTGCCGAAATCCGTGCAAATTTATTTAATTCATCAGTCTTCCTGCTCGGGCTCGTTTATGCGGTAAATGCCCGAATCGAGCAGCACATATTCCTTTGCGCCTACTCTGAAATACTTGCTGACAGGCTCGTTGAAAACGGCGTAGTCCTTGACAGCATAGTCCTCAAGGCGGATTGTGCGGATTTTGTTGTTGCCCTTGTTGCAGATGTAGAGCTTGTCGTCATACTTTGAAATGGCAACGGGCTTGTTGAACGCTGTTGATGAGCCGCCGCCGATTCTCAGCAGAACTCTTTTTTCAACAGGGGAGTAGCGGATAATCGCGTTGATGTCTGGCACGGTGCTCCAGAAGCAGGTGCCGTCAAGGGCGATGTCTCTTGTCTCTTTTTCCTGATAGAGAAGCTGACCCGACCACGCAACAGAGCCGTCAACATCAAAGAGTGTCAGCTCGCCTGTGGGATAAAGCGAAACAACTCCGCCGCTTTTAAGGATAGCCGAGGAGCAGGTGAGATAATCGCCGAGAGCTGTGGCGATGCTCTTGTATTCCGCACCGAATTTCGCTTCAAGATATGTAACTATCTTGATGGGAAGAATTCTGTCGCCCTCCTGGTCATAAACTCTTGTCGCAACTGTTTCCTCACCCGTGGGGAGCATATCTCTTGTTGCAACAATGAAGCCTATTTCAAGGGGGATTATATCTAAAATGTCCGCAGACAGAACTTTAGTCATAAATTTCTCGTCCTTTCACATACATAAACCCCGCCGTGCCGGGAGCTGCCGATAGTAACCTGCGGTCAAAAGCAGGTGGGTTGCCTCCTGACGTTTTTGTGCTCCCATCGTCCGAATTTCGGGAGGTCTGCATACCCGACGCCAGAGCGAAAGGCTCCCTTTTAAAAGTGTGTTGGGTTAATATAGACAGCAGTTGTCGAGCAGAGCAGGGATGTATTCAATTATTCTTCGTCTTCAAAGAAAAGGTCCTGGAGTCTTTCTTCAAAGATTTTGCCTACCTCGTCAAAGATTTTGTCGTCTTCAATGGGGCAGAGGAATGTATCGCCGTTTTCTTCTTCATCGACCTGTAATATTATTATTTCACCGTCGTCGTCG
Source organism: Acutalibacteraceae bacterium (assembly GCA_045640865.1). Lineage (GTDB taxonomy): Bacteria > Bacillota > Clostridia > Oscillospirales > Acutalibacteraceae > CAG-488. Next base: position 7,123 of record JAZUFU010000104.1, read on the forward strand.
ATTATGTCATCTGCATCGTCATAAACGGGGAGCAGAGCAACATATCTGCCGTTGTCGGTTTCGATTCTGTCAAGTTCTTCAAAAGTATGTTCAACGCCGTTTTCGTCAATAACGCTGACGATGTCGGGATTATATTCTTCAGCCATAATTATCCTCCGGGAAGTATTTATCTTACATATATATATTAACTGTATTTTGCAAATTAGTCAAGCAAAAATAAATTAAAAAAAAAATAAAAAAGTGCAAAAAAACTATTGACATTTCACAAAAACTGTGATAATATACAGATGAAAACAAGAGAGAGAAACCAAATAAGGAGGCGGTTCCGATGAACCGTGAAAAGAGAGACACGGAAAATAAATAACGAAAGCGTGGTTCCCATGAAATAACATCTTTCTCCTGAAGAAAATTTAAGGTTATGATTGAGATGAACAGATAATTTTACCAAAATCCTGTTAAACAATATGTTAATAAAAGATCGTCGCCAAAAGGCGGCGATTTTTTGCGTTATCGGCGGCAGGGGAGCGCATTGCGCTCCCGCGATTCTTGAATAATCTGTTATCCTCGGTCGTAGGGGCGATTCACGAATCGCCCGTTTTTATCGTCGTGGCATCACGGTTGAAAATTTGTTATTGGGTGGACGATGCGGAAGATTTGTAATAATTTTATCATATCATCTGTTTATTCAATCTCGCGTTATCTCTCCCTCAGTCTTTTGCTTCGCAAAATCCAGCTCCCTCATCAGAGGGAGCCATGTCAGCCTCCCTCGGGGGAGGTGGCAAAATCTTTGATTTTGACGGTGGGGGTTGAAACAGATAATAAATAATAGTGAAGAAGTGAAAGGGGCGATTATCAATCGCCCGTCAAAAATTACCGTAAATCCGCGGGCGACACGCAGGTCGCCCCTACTTGATTTGTGCATAATTTTTACCTTTTTCGCCGCACTTGGTTCAAAAACTTTGCCGCCGAAAGGCAACTCCTCCCGGCGGCTTTTGCACTTTATTTATACTGATAAACTCTTACATAATCCACAATGAAATCCGTGGGCGGCTCGGCGTTCGTTTCGATTGAATCGCCTGCCCAGCTGTGGTCGGGCACTGCGTTTTCGCCGCCGACCTCAACGGAAAGAATCAGATTTTCGGGCACCTGGCTTGTGCCTCCGAAGTCCGATTTGCCGACCTCGATGCCGTTTATGTAGAAAATATATTCCTTTTCGTTCCATTCGAGCGCGTAGGTGTTGAACTCCTCATAAGGGTTGCTGCCCATAACCTTTGTCCAGTGAACATTCTCTGACTGGTGTGCGTCGCCGTAGCCGTCATAGTGAATCGCCGACGAAACGGAATTTCTGTAATTCTTACCGAGGTGATATTTCGCCGACTCGTAAATGTCGATTTCCGCGCCGTCAACGCCGCCGTTGCCAATGCTGCCGACAGACTTGCAGTATATCCAGAACGCAGACCACAGACCTGTGCCCTTGGGGAGAATACAGCGGCATTCGTAGTAGCCGCCGCACTGAGAGAATCTGTTTGTCGTGTCAATTCCCGAGGTGTACCAGCCGGGCTTGCCGTTGCCTTCAAAGCCGTCGGGGTAATACTCCGTGCGGATGTGAAGATTGCCGTCATAAACCGAGCACATCTTCTTGTTCCAGTAGCTGCCTTTTCTTATGAAAGTGCCGCTCGCATCCCTCTTATTTCCGCCGCCGTGGTCGTCCCATTTTGTTTCGTCAAGAGTGTCGCCGTCAAATTCGTCCGACCATACAAGCTCGAACTTGTCCATATCGACAATTTTGCCGTGCGGCAGGGCGGGTATACCGAAAATCTCGCAGAAAAACGAGGCAATCGCGAGGAAAATCGAAAGGAAAATTCGTAATGCTTTCGGGTAAGTGGCTAAATTCATAAAATCATCTCCGTTTTTTCTTCATTATAGCCCCGACAGCCCCGAAATGTCAAAGAAAATATTTGAAATTCCGCACTTGTTGTAATATAATGCTCTCGGAGGTTGATAATTATGTTATTTTCAAAAATCGCATCAATGTTTATGGCAATTCTTTACGCGCTCACATCGGCGTTTTCGTTCATTCCGAGCGCGATATGGTACGGCAAGGACGAATATTCCGTTGCCGACAGCGAAACCGTCCTGCTCGATGTCGCTCTCATCAGCGACACCCACTCGGATTCCGACTATTTCCACGACAGAAGCAAGCTGCTGAGAAAAGCTCTCTGCGGCATTTCAAAGACCGATTATATCCCCGACGCGCTCGTTATCGCGGGCGATGTTTCCAACGCTTCGGACGCCAAGGAGCTTGCCATGCTCGAATGGTCAATGCGCACATTCAACAAGGTCGAAAATGTTATCCCCGCCGCTGGCAATCACGATGTAAGGGCGAGGGACACCTACGAGGAGGCGAGGGATAATTTCTGCGATTTCGCGTCGTTCTGCGGCCTTGAAATCGACAAAACCTACTACACAACCACGGTCAACGGCTATACATTCATCATTCTAGGCTCAGAAAGTCAGATGAGCCTTGAGGCGGATATTTCCGACGGGCAGCTTCAGTGGTTTGAAGCTCAGCTCCTTGAGGCGATGAAAACCGAAAAGCCTGTTTTCATTGTCTGCCATCAGCCGATTTACAACTCAAACAATGTTCATTATGACGAGACCGCCGAGAAAAACTACGGCATCGGCGCACAGTCGGCGCAGGTTGAGGAAATCCTCAGAAAATATGTGCCCGAGTACGATTATCCCGTATTTTTCATCAGCGGACACCTGCACAGAAGCTATAACGAGTACTCGGTTGACAGCACTTTCTGCGAAAATCTCTGGTGCGTCTGCCTGCCCAGTGTAACCAAAACAGAGGACGGCGGACTCGGCGCGGCGCTCGAGGTATATCCCGACCATATCCTCCTTCGCGCGAGAAATTATATCACCATGGACTGGCTCGAAGACTATCAGTACGAGATACCGATTGAGGGGTAAATATTGACAATTGTGCAAAAAATGAAGTATAATAGTTGAAAGATGTCGAAAGAGGGGTTGGCATGGCGGTATTCAAGTGCAAAATGTGCGGAACTGAAATTGACACGGAAAAGCACGGAACAAATAACAAATGTGAAATTTGCGGAGCTATGTATGCTTTCAGACCTGTTGAGCGGCGAATTGCCGACTGGTATGATGAAGCTGATGCTCTGCGCCGTGATTGTGAATTTGACAGCGCGGAAACAATATACAGAAAGATTATTACAAACGATGAAACCCAGGCGGACGCGTACTGGGGAGCTGTGCTGTGCAAATACTGCGTCGGCTGTGTTAATGACAGGTATATGTTTTCCCGCGTTTCAATCTGCCGCGGCACTTCCGCAGACTCTATAAAATCTGACGAAGATTTTAAACTTGCCCTTAAACACGGCGATAAAGGTCAGAAAAGTGTTTATAATTCTGAGGTTGAAGAGATTATCAGAACTCAGAAAGAAATATTTAATACAATGTCGGCAGAAGAACCGTTTGATGTTTTCATCAGCTATAAGGAAACAGACGAAAACAGAGAACGCACTAAAGACAGCGACATCGCCGAAGCAATGTATAATCAGCTTGAAGAAGAGTTTAAAGTTTTTTATGCTCCCGAAACTCTCAACGGTGCCAATAAAATGGGACGTGAATATTTAATGAGCATCTTTGCGGCTGTCAACAGCGCAAAGGTCATGCTTGTTGTCGGCTCAAAGCCCGAGTATTTTAAAGCTGAATGGGTAAAAAGCGAATGGTCAAGATTTTTAGAGCTTATGAAAATTGACCGTTCAAAACAGCTTATTCCGTGCTTCTCTAATATGAAAGCGGACGATTTGCCAAATGGTCTCGCACAGCTTCAGGCTAAAGATGTTTCAACCCGTGCCAACGAAGCTAAAGTAATAAAAATCGTTAAAAAGTCTCTGAAACCTGCGGAAAAATCATCACAGTATTCTGACAATTCCTCAATTAAAAAGCTTGGATTTATCCACCTTGAGTATGAAGAATGGGATAAAGCCGAAAAAGCGTTTGATGACGCAATTAAACTGAATCCGACTGATGCCGAATGTTATCTCGGTATGTTTATGATAGACCTTAAAGTCCGCAAGCGTGAGGATTTTCAAAACTGTGAATTACCGTTTGATGAAAAAAATCTGAATTACAAAAAAGTTCGCAGATTTGGCAAAGGAATCAAAAATGAGCTGGATAAATATAATTCTATAATAAAAAACAGAATTGAAGAAAAAGAAAATAACGAAAAATATACTGATGCCGTTAACAAGCTGAACTCTGCCGCAACAGTAGAGGAATGTGAAGCCGCCGTTGAAATTTTTGAAAGCATTAAGTCTTATAGTGATTCAGCCGCTAAAATCGCAGAGTGCAGGGAAAAGGCAAACGAAATTACTTACACTAAGGCTTTGAACAAGCTGAACGCCGCCACAACGGAAGCAGAATGTTCAGACGCTGCTGACATTTTTGAAAGCATTGTGCCTTATAAGGATTCAGCCGATAAAATCAAAGAATGTGAGGAAAAATGCAAGGCTTTAACAGAGAAAAAGTATGCTGATACTCTGCTTGATTTCAAGTCGGCAAAAACAGAAGCAGAATACAAAAAAGCGGGCGAGCAGTTTGATTCCGTTTCGGGTTATAAGGATTCCACTATCCTCTCCGAAAAATGTTTCAGCCTTGCGGAAGATGTGAAACAAGCCGCGGAAAACGCCGAGCGTCTTGATGTGATAAGAAGAGCACTGGAAGTGGAAGTAAAAGAGAAAAGCAAAAAAGTTCTTGAAATCATGTTCCCGACTTATTCATCATTGAAATCGAAAAAATATTCCGAGGCTGTTGATTTACTGACAAGGTTAAGCGGATATAATGATTCGGAGCATTATTTGAATGAACTTTTCGGCGATTTGCCTGCAATAAGAGCCGGTTTACCTGTCAGCACCATTTCAGCAGGAAATTTGCATACAGTCGGCTTGAAATCAGACGGAACGGTTGTTGCTGTCGGTAAAAATGATGATGGTCAATGCGATGTATCGAAATGGAAAGATATAATTGCCGTTTCGGCAGGAAATTTTCATACCGTCGGCTTGAAAGCAGACGGAACGGTTGTTGCTGTCGGTTATAATGATAACGGTCAATGCGATGTATCGAACTGGGAAGATATAGTTGCCGTTTCGGCAGGAGGTTTACATACCGTCGGCTTGAAAGCAGACGGAACGGTTGTTGCTGTCGGTGGTAATGGCATCGGTCAATGCGATGTATCGAAATGGGAAGATATAATTGCCGTTTCGGCAGGAATTTTTCATACCGTCGGCTTGAAAGCAGACGGAACGGTTGTTGCTGTCGGTGATAATGATGACGGTCAATGCGATGTATCGAACTGGGAAGATATAATTGCCGTTTCGACAGGGTATTTACATACCGTCGGCTTGAAAGCAGACGGAACGGTTGTGGCGACAGAATACATCGGAGACCAAATCTACAATTACGGTCAATGCAATGTATCTGACTGGAAAGACATAAAAACCACAAATTAAAAAACTATAATTTTTGTGCGGAGTGCGGCTTTGCCGTGCTCCGCGCGTTTTTTGTAACCGACCGCTCTTTTTTCTTATTTAATAAACAAATATTTGACAAAAGAGCACTATTGTTGTATATTTATAATGAATATTTATGATGTTATTTTTGGGGGTCTTTTTTTGGATGCTTTATACAACGCGGCGGCGTGGCTGATGAAAATGTGCTACAATATGTGCGGCAACTACGGCGCGGCAATTCTCATTTTTACGCTTCTGAGCAAGCTCATTCTTCTTCCTCTGTCAATCTGGGTGCTTAAGAATTCTATCCGTCTTGTCAGAATTCAGCCCGATGTCAACGCCATAAAAATCAGATATTTCGGCGACAGGGAGCAGATTGCCGAGGAGCAGAACGCTCTTTATAAAAAAGAAAAATCCCGCCCGCTCATTTCCGTTATTCCCACAGTCGCTCAGCTCATTGTGCTCATGGCGGTTATCGCGGCGATTAAAGCAGGCATCAGCGACCCCGAAATCAACAAAATGTTTTTCGGCATCGACCTTACCCTCGTTCCGAGCGTTGAGCGCGGCTGGTTCGTGCTTTCGGCTCTCGCGGCGGGCTTTTCCGCGCTTCTTATGTGCATAGCGCAGAATAAGAGTAATGTCCTTCAGTCCGAGCAGTCGGGCTGGAATAAATACGGCATGCTCGCTTTTTCCGTCGGTCTTTCGCTTTATCTCGGGTGGTTCGTGGCTGTCGGCGTCGCGCTTTACTGGGTTGCGAGCAACCTCTTTTCAATCCTTCAGCTCTATGTTCTCAACGGCATTTTCAAACCGAGAAAGTATGTTGACTACGACAGACTTGAGGACACAAGAAAACAGCTCGCCGAGCTTGAGGCTCTGAGCAGGGAGCAGAAGAAAAAATACGGCAAAGATGTTATCAAAAAAGAAAAAGCCGATTACAAGCGTTTCTTTTCGACCGTCAACAAGCACCTTGTTTTCTATTCCGAGAGCAGCGGCTTTTATAAATATTACCGCGGCGTTATTGAGTACCTGCTCAAAAACACTAAGCTCGTCATCCACTATATCACAAGCGACCCCAACGATCAGATTTTTGCAATTGCCGAGAACGAGCCGAAAATCAAGGCTTATTACATCGGCGAAAAGAGACTTATCACCCTCATGATGAAAATGGACGCGGATGTTGTTGTCATGACGATGCCCGACCTCGAGAACTACCACATCAAACGCTCTTATATCAGAAAAAATATCGACTATGTTCATATCCCTCACGGAATGGACAGCACAAATCTCGTTCTGAGAAAAGGCTCGCTTGACCATTTTGACACCATTTTCTGTGTAGGCCCTCATCAGGCAAATGAAATCAGAGAGACGGAGCAGGTCTATAACCTGCCCGAGAAGAGAACGGTTCTCTGCGGCTATCCGCTCCTTGACGAAATGCGTGAGGATTACGCGAAAATGACCTTTGAAAAATCCGATAAAAAGACCGTCCTTATCGCTCCATCGTGGCAGAAGGACAATATCGTTGACTCCTGCCTTGAAGAAATCCTGTCGTACCTCGAAAATCAGGAGTTCAGAGTTGTTGTAAGACCGCATCCTCAGCACGTTAAGCACAGAGCGGAGCAGATGCAGTCCCTAAAAGAGAAATATGCCGACAACGACAACATCACAATTCAGACGGATTTCTCGTCGAACGACACCGTTTTCTCCGCTGATATAATGATGACCGACTGGTCGGGTATAGCCTTTGAGTACGCGTTCACCACTCAGAAGCCCGTTATTTTCATAAATACCCCGATGAAGGTCATGAACCCCGATTATCAGATGATAGACACCGTGCCCATCAACATTGACATGAGGGATAAAATCGGCAAGTCAGTTGATCTGGACAAGCTCGACACTCTTCCCGAAATCATCAGCACAATCCTCGGCGAAAGCGACGCATATTACGAAAAAATCGGCAATATCGTCAATGAAACTATCTGCAATATAGGCACAAGCGCAGAGGAAGAGGCAAAGTACATTATTTCAAGCATCAAGCAGAAAATAAAAGAGAAAAACGAATCAAACGAAGATTAAAGTGAGGTTAATATGAAATATTTTGCCGTTGTAAGCTATAACATTCACTGCAATTTCACAAATTACGGCTCCGCGCTTCAGTCGTGGGCGATGTGCAGAGCCATTGAAAAAGTCGGAGCAGGGGAGTACAAGTCCATTCTTGTGGATTACTGCCCCGACATTCTTGCGGACAAAGACCCGCTCGACCCGATGAAAAATATGTGGGACACCGACACGGAATCGCGCCGTCAGTGTGAAATGAGCCTGCCTGCGATAAGGGAGAATTATTATAAATTCAACCGCTTTTACAACGAGCGTTTCAGAAAGACCAAAAAGACATATACCTCCGCCGATTTCAACGATATTATGGCTGACGAAAAGCCCGACGGCTTTGTCTGCGGAAGTGATACGATTTTCTGCATTGACGAGTTCGGCGGATTTGACGACGGCTATTACGCAAACTTTGACTGCATGAAAAACGGCTATTCCGTTTCTTATGCGGCGAGCTTCGGCGACGCTCATTTCACCGACGAAACCCTTGCCGTCCTCAACGAAAAAATAAAGAATTTCAAGGCTCTCGGCATCAGAGAAAACATGATGATACCTTATCTCAAGGCTCACGCCGATATTCCCGTCCAAAGGGTTGCAGACCCGACGCTGATTTTAGAGCCCGAGGATTATGAGGAGATTATCGCGCCGAGACAGGAGGAAAAGAAATATATCCTCCTTTACGCGCGCCGTCATAACCCTAAGATGACTGATTTTGCCGTGAAGCTCGCGAAAGAAAAGAATCTCGAAATTATCGAAATCAGCCTGCGTGCCGAGAACGCGAAATACCGCAGAATGTTTTATGAAGCAGGCGTTGAGGAGTTCCTTTCGCTTGTTAAAAACGCTGAGTTTGTTGTTACAAATTCGTTCCACGGCGCAATTTTTTCCATTCAGTTTGAAACACCGTTCTATATCTTTTCAAGGGAACAGTGCGACTCAAAGATTGAGGAGCTTTTAGAGCTTGCGGATATAAAGGACAGACTTATGATTACAGGCGAGGAAAACGAGCCTGCGCCGATAGATTTTGCAAAATCGAAAGCGAGAATAGGCGAGCTTAGAAAAACATCTCTCGAGTTTCTTAAAAACGAGCTTGACGGCTGCAAATAAGGGAAGTGAAAAAATGAGCAATTTCTTTGACTCAGGTCTTAAATCCGACTGCTTCGGCTGCGAGGCGTGTGTGCAGATTTGCCCCGCAGGCGCAATTTCAATGAAGCAGGACAGCGAAAAATTCAGATATCCCGAGATTGACTCAGCGAAGTGCGTCAACTGCTCCGCCTGCCGCAGAGTCTGTCAGTCTCAGAAAGAAATCCCCGAAAACACACACGAAAAGTATGCCTTCGGCGGGCATATTAAGGACAGCGTTGTCCTCAACGAAAGCACCTCAGGCGGTGCTTTTTCTGCAATTGCCGAGAGCTGGTGCAAAGAGAATTATGTGATTTTCGGCGTTCAGACCGACGGACTTTCCGTTAAACATTCATACATTACAGATAAAAAAGAGCTGGCGAAATTCAGACGCTCAAAATACACTCAGAGCGTTATCGGCTCTTCCTACAGCGACGCGGAAAAATTCCTCAAAGAGGGCAGAAATGTTCTATTTTCGGGCACTCCGTGTCAGATTTCCGCGCTCAACGCCTTTCTTAAAAATAAAAAATACGACAATCTTTTAACCGTTGAGGTTATTTGTGAGGGTGTTCCGTCGCCGCTTTATATTGATAAATTTGCGAAATATCTCAAAAGTAAGCACGGCTCAGATGTTGAGAGCATCGACTACCGTTTCAAGAATAAAAACAAGTGGGATTTTGAGGCTATGAAGGTTATGTTTGCCGACGGCAGAACGCGCAAAAAAGACCGCTGGTTCAACGATTTCTGGGTTATATGGCTCAACCACCTTATGAGCCGCCCGTCGTGCTATAAATGCCCGTTCACCACTACTGAGCGTTCAGCCGATATTTCACTTGGCGATTTGTGGGGCGTTCACCTTTACTGCCCCGAGCTTTATTACCGCAACCGCGGCGCGTCGCTTATAGTATGCAGCACCGAAAAAGGCGAAAACGCCGTAAGAGAAGCCGAAAATCTTCTTGACGGGCACGAGCTGAAATTTTCTGACGCGCTTAAATATCAGTCTCCCATGCGCAAGGCGATAAGTGAAAACCCGAAGCGCGATGAATTCATGGAAGATTTGAAATCCGATAAGAAATACGAAGAAATTATTTCCGAATGGAGCCACCGCCCCTCCTTTAAGCTCCTTTGGTCAAAATATGTCTGGGGCAACAGGCAGAAGGTATTTGTCTGGAACATTAAAAACAAACTCGGTAAAGGGTGATTTTATGCTTAATTTCACGGTGGGCCCAGTTCAGTCAGGCGACGCTGTAAGGGAGATAGGCAGTCAGCAGGTTCCCTATTTCCGCACGCAGGAATTTTCCGCTGTCATGCTCGAAAATGAGCGTCTGATGAAAAAATTTGCCAACGCTTCCGAAAGCTCCCGCACCGTTTTCATAACAGGCTCGGGTACGGCTTCAATGGAAGCGGCGATAATGAATGTTTTTACTCCCGAGGATAAGATTATAATAATCAACGGCGGCAGCTTCGGCAAAAGATTTACTGAAATCTGCGCCGTTCACGGTATTCCGTTTGATGAAATCAATCCGCAGTTCGGCAAAACCGTAACGGAAGAAATGCTTTCGGAGTTCGACGGCAAGGGCTACACGGGCTTTGTTGTCAATATTCACGAAACCTCCTCGGGTGTTTATTATAACCCCGAAATGATAAGCCGCTTCTGCAAAAGAAACGGTCTTTTCCTTGTTGTCGATGCCATAAGCTCTTTCCTCGCAGACCCGTTTTATATGGAAAAATGGGGCGTCGATGTTATGATAACGGGCTCTCAGAAGGCTCTTGCCTGCCCGCCGGGTGTTTCGGTTATCGTCCTTTCCGAAAAAGCGGTTGAGAAAGTGGAAAATTCCGCGGTAAAGAGCGTTTATTTCAACCTCAAAGACGCTTTGAAAAATGCCGAAAGAGGGCAGACTCCGTTTACTCCCGCTGTCGGCACTTTGCTTCAGATAAATGCCCGCCTTCGTGAAATCGAAGCGGCAGGCGGAGCGGAAAGCGAAACGGCAAAAATCAAGGCTCTTGCCGAGGATTTCAGAAGCAAAATAAAGGATTTGCCCTTTGAAATTGTTTCCGATTCCATGTCAAACGCCGTAACGCCGCTTCATCCGCTGAACGCTTCGGCGCACGAGCTGTTTATAAAGCTCAAAGACGAATACGGCATATGGATTTGTCCCAACGGCGGCGAGCATGCCGACACCGTTTTCAGAGTCGGTCATATCGGCGCGCTCACACCTGAGGATAACGACACACTTATAAACGCTTTCAACGATCTGCTTTCAAAGGGATTATTATAATTCGGCGGTGGTTTAAATGAAAAAAGTTATAACCTACGGCACATTTGACCTGCTTCACTTCGGGCACATAAATCTGCTCAAAAACGCCAGAGCTCTGGGCGACTATCTTATTGTCGGCATCACCTCGGACGACTATGACAAAAGCCGCGGCAAAATAAATGTTCAGCAGCCGCTTATTGAAAGAATAGAGAATGTGCGCGCCACAGGACTTGCGGACGAAATAATCGTTGAGGAATTTGACGGTCAGAAGATTGACGACATAAAGCGTTACGATATTGATATTTTCACCGTCGGCTCCGACTGGAAGGGCAAATTCGACTACCTTTCGGAATACTGCGAGGTTGTCTATCTCAACAGAACGCAGGGCATTTCAAGCTCGCAGATAAGAGCCGAAACGGGCGATATAAAATTCGGCATTGTCGGCAATGTGCGCCACCTTGAAAAGCTCAAAAAAGAGTGCGGCTATATCAACGGAATAAATATGCACGCAATCTGCACCGAAAATCCCGAGCTTAAACGCTCCTTTGCGGATTGCGAGCTGATAACCGAGAGCTTCGAGCTGCTTATTAAAAATTCCGACGCGGTTTATATCTGCTCCCACCCCGACGAGCATTACCGTCAGATAAAATACGCCCTCGAAAACGGAAAGCACGTTCTTTGCGAATCTCCCGTTGCCGTGAGCGAAAGCGAATGCCGCGAGCTTTTCGAGCTTGCCAAAAAGAACGGCTGTGTGCTTATGGACTCCATAAAAACCGCCTATTCAACCGCCTATTACCGCCTGCTTCTTCTGCTCAAAAGCGGTCAGATAGGCGATGTCGTTTCGGTCGATTCCACCGTAACAAGTCTGCGCAGCGGCTCAGGCTCAGGTCAGGCAGGGGAGTGGAACAGCATGTATTCATGGGGGCCGACCGCGCTTCTGCCCGTTTTTCAGATTTTAGGTGAAAACTGCAAAGAAAAGAAAATCGTATCAAGGCTGAGCAAAAGCAATCCGTCGTTCGACCTTTTCACAAAAATAGATTTTGTTTATGACAATGCCGTTGCCTCAATCAAAATCGGCAAGGGCGTTAAATCCGAGGGCGAGCTTGTAATTTCGGGCACGAAAGGCTATGTCATTGTTCCCGCTCCGTGGTGGAAGACCGATTATTTTGAAATCCGCTATGAAGATACTACTCTCAATAAGCGTTATTTCTATCCGCTTGAGGGCGAGGGCTTCCGCTATGAGCTGCTCAATTTCCTTAAAAATATCAACACGGGCAGGAATATGTCCTACATTCCCGAAGAGATTTCGGCGGCAATCTGCCGCGTTGTTTCCGACTTCAACAGCGGCATAAATCTTGTGAAAATATAACCGTTCAAGTTGACATAAAAAAAGCCGTGTGATATAATACAATTTGCGATTAAACTGATAAGTGGTGAATGATTTGGAAAATAAAAAAGAAAAAACAGGCAGTATCGGCGCGGGGCTGATTGCATCTCTCTGCCTGTGCTTCATGCTGTTTGTCTATGCTCCTATGGAGCTGTATCTGACAAACATCGAAGAGTTCTGGATGAGATTTGACAATATGCTTTTTCCGTGTGCGGCGGTTTTTGCACTGAGCTTTGCGGCTTGCGCGGCTGTTCTTTATTTCGTGCGGCGCATCAACAAAAAGCTTTATTACATTATCCTTTCCGCTGAGGTTGCGCTGACTTTTTCATCATATATTCAGGGTAATTTCTTCGTTAAAAATCTTCCGCCCACAACAGGCGCAAAGATTGACTGGAACGCATATCCCGCTGAGCGACTGAAATCAATTCTCGCAATCGTGATTCTTCTTGCGGTTATGCTCGTTCTTTATTTCATACTGCACGAAAAAGTTATTGAAAACATAGCCAAAATCGGCTGCGGCTGTCTGTGCCTTCTGCTTGCGGTTACGCTTGTTTCACTCGTTCTCACGACGGACAAAACCAAAGCAAGCATGATGGTCTCCACCGAAAAAGATAAATACACAATGTCCGAAACGCAGAATTTCATTGTGCTTATGCTCGACGCGACGGACGGTAAAAACTTTAAAACGCTTCTTGAGCAGGACGAGGAGCTTCGCTCTCTTGCGGACGGCTTCACATATTTTGACAATACTCTTTCCTGCTATGCCTATACAACGCGCTCTCTGCCCAATGTATTTACAGGCAAGTGGTACGAAAACGATGTTCCCTTTGCAGAGTTTGAGTCGAAATCCCTTTCGGATTCGCTCTTTTTCAACGAACTTAAAAAACAGGGCTACCACACAGGTCTTTATGAGGTTGAGGATCTCAGCCTTCCCGAAAAGGACGCGAATAATTACCTCGAAAACTACGCAAATGCGGTTGTTTCCTTCAAAAAACCCAATATTTACAAGCATATCGTTAAAATGGGCGGCATGAAGTTCTATCCGTGGGATCTCAAGCGTTTTGTATGGAAAATGAGCCTTTCAAACAAGTATCTGCGAAGCGTTGAGGGCGACTATCCGATGTTCTCGTGGAATACCATTGAGTTTTATGACCAGCTCAGGGACGAAAATCCTATTGAGCTTACAAAAGATAAATGCGCCAGAGTAATCCACATCGAGGGCGCGCACGTTCCGTTTGATTACGATGCTGATTTCAATCTTATTGACGACGCACGGTATAACGACAAGGTTATCGCAACAGGCAAGTCGGTTAAGGAGTATCTGAAATGCCTCAAGGAAAGCGGAGTTTATGACAACGCTTCCATCGTGATTCTTGCCGACCACGGCTACTGCGAGGGCGACGAGCACGAGGAAAATAATGTTAAAAACAGATTCAACCCCATGCTTATGGTAAAAGGCGTCGGCGAAAGCCATGAGCTGAAATTCTCAGACGCGCCGATTTCATACGCCGACCTTGACAAGAGCTTTGTCAAGCTCATCAACGGTGCTTCATCAGACGACTGCTTTGATTATAAATCGGGCGATACAAGAGAGAGAAGACTGCTTTTCTTCTATTATAACGATACAGCTCACATGACTGAGTATGTTACGAACGGTACCGCTTACGATTATGAAGCCTTTAAGGCGACAGGCAAAACATTTGATTTTAAAAAATAATTAAAGGATGGATATATCATGAAAAAAACATTAAAAATTATCTGCTCAATCGCTCTGCTTTCAATGGTGTCAATGATGCTTTTCGGCGCAACGCTTTCAGCTTACATTGACCCGTCAGTTGTAACATACCTCATTCAGGCTGTCGCGGGTGTAGTTATCGCTGTCGGCGCGGTTGTAGGCATTTATTGGCGCAAGGCTAAGAAAAAGGCCGCCGCCGTTCTCAACATTGACGAAAACAAAAATAAAGATGTAGAGTCCGACGACATTGACCTTGCAGAGGAAAATGAAGAAGAAAAGAAATAATTTTATCCGTCTGATTTCCGCCGCGCTGATTGTATCTGTCTGCGCGGCTGTTTCGCTTTTTGCCTTTCAGTTTGCGATAATCAGCGGCGACTCAATGCTTCCCACATATAAAAGCTACAGCTTCGTTCTGATAAACAAAACGGAAAAGGATTTTCACCGCGGCGATGTTGTCGCGTTTAAATGCGAAGCAGGCACGCTGATTAAAAGAATAGCCGCCGAGCCGAATGATACCATTCTCATAGCTGACGGCTGCCTTTTCGTCAACGGCGAAAAGAGCGCGCTTTACAGCGGCATAAAAATCAACTATGCAGGTCTCGCACAGAGCGAAATTCAGCTCGGCGAGGATGAATATTTTGTCCTCGGAGACAACACCGACGAAAGCAAAGACAGCCGATATGAAGCTGTCGGAATCGTTCGTAAATCCGAAATCACAGGAAAAATAGTTCCGCAGAAAACAGTAAAATGACTGTGGCTGTCGCATTTTGGTGCAATTTCCATCAGTAGGGGCGATTCACGAATCGCCCGTTTTTTATATTCGGGGTAACACGGTTTAGCGTTTGCGATTGGGTGGACGATGCGGAAAATTTACAATATTTTTCTCACGGTATCCGTTCTATTTAAAATCGCCCGTAAATCACGGGTTGTCGGGGACGCCAACCCCTACAACCGCACGGCTGCACTGAGCTTGTAGGGCACGACGTCCTCGGCGTCCCGATGCTCAAAACCTTGCACAATAAAAACGACTGCATTCTCTTTCGAGTTTGCAGCCGTTTTATATTTATTATCTTAAACTATGTCAATTGTAATATCGTAATCACTTACGAACTCGCCCTTGTTGAAATTCCTCGCTCTGAAAACAACCTTGCTTTCGTAAACCTCAACGAAGTATCCGATTCCGTTCTCGTTGTAGTCGCCGTCCTTGTTGTCAACGGTGGCGGAGGGGAGATTTACAGAGTGAATGTTGCCGAGCTTCTCATAAGAGAACTGACCGAAGCCCGTGTGAAGATGCCCCGTAATCATGATAACATTCTGATACTTGTTCATTATGTCATAAAGAGCCTCGGACTGCTTGCCGACAGTGCCTGCCGCGTCAAACGGGCTGTTCCATGTGTCGGGCAGACCGTGGGTATCCTTGAAGGTCTGATGAATCATGACGAAAACAGGCTTGCCCTCGGCGGTGAACTCCTTGAGCGAGCTGTCAAGCCAGGAGAGCTGTTCGTCGCTGAGATACGACTCCTCAAACTCCGTTTTGTCTGTGCCGAGAACAATGAAGTTGTAGCCGTTGATGTTGCAGGTGTAGTGAAGCGAGTCAATTCTCAAATCGCTTCCCGCTTTTTCGTTAAGAGAGTTCATGTACTCTGTGAACCTCTTAACCGTGTTTTTATAAAGCCGAAGTCTTACATCGTGATTGCCGACGGAAAGTATGTAGTTCTTAACGCCCGTCGCGCCGATTATTTCACTTACTCTGTCGTATTCGCACTGAAGTCCGTTCTCGGCAATATCGCCTGCCATAAGGAGTGCGTCAATATCACACTGAGCGTTGCCTATATCCTCACCCATAGCTTTAAAATAACGGTCTCTTTTGAGCATATAATTTGAAATCTGAGGGTCGGCAACCGCCGCGAATGTGAGCTTAACATTGTCGGGGTCGGTTACGGTTATCGGGTCATCGGTCGCGGGAGCGACAAACGGCGTGAAATAATACATTACCGAAAGGAAGAACGCGAACAGCTTTTTTAAAATAAATCTCATAAAAACATCTCCTTTTGACGATTATATCATTCTTTCATCAGTTTTTCAATGTGTTTATTATGTAATCCGCAATACGCTCGGTGCTTCTGCCGTCGCAGGCAGACATATATTCCTCGCGGAAATCGCCGATTTTTCTCATATCTACGCCGTTGAGAATAACATCAATCAGCTCGTCGTCGCTTTTTACAATCGGTCCCGGCACGAAGTTCTCATATTTAAAATAGTAACTGCGCTCCCTGTCGTACTCCTCCAGATCGTAAGCGAAGAAAATCATCGGTCTTTTGAGCAGGGAATACTCAAAAATCAGCGAGGAATAGTCGGAAATCACCATGTCGGCGGCGCATAAAGCTGTGTCAATGCCGATGTTTTCGGGGCAGAGATAAACGAAATCGCCGAATTTTTCTTTCTGCTTCTCGTCAAATCCGCATTTTTTCGCCGTGAACGGGTGATATTTCAGCACGATAACGCACTTTTCGCTGAGCACGCGGAATTTTTCAAAGTCAATCACATCATCGTTGTGCGCGTCGTCGGGATTACTGCCTCTGAATGTCGGTGCGTAGAGAATCACACGCCTGTCTCCGATTTCGGGTATGGCTTCAAGGAGCTTCTGTCTGCCGCTTTCAACAAAACCGCTGTCAAAAAAAACATCAGTCCTCGGCGTGCCGAGCGGCTTTATAATATCCTCGGAGCAGTTGAACGCCTCGGCGTAGCAGGGGATAACCTTTTCGGCGGAAACGAAAACGTCGGTGTATGTGTTGTGGCGCGGAAAGAGTTTCCATTCCTTTTTGTCGCCGCCCCACGCGCTTTCAAGCGTGGAGTAGCCGAACTTTTTAAAAGCGCCGCAGCCGTGCCACAGCTGAACCACTCTGGTGCCCTTTCTGGGCTTGTTGGCGCACACAGGGTCAAAGTTATCGTTGAGGAAAACAACGCCGCATCGGGCGTACAGGAGCTGAAATTTAATGTCGCTGAGAAATCTTTTTTTTGCCGAAGCAGGGGAGCGGTACTCGACGCACTCAAAGCCCGCCTTTTTCAGCTCATTCTTAACGCAGAGCAGATTATCGGGAATTTTGCTGTAATTTTTATTGTATGCGAACACCGCGAGGTTTTTATCCACAGGGCGAAGCCTGCCCAAAAGAAACGCCGCGCGCCACAATATATAATATGTAATAAACCGCCTTAAAAGGGAAATGTACTTTTTCATAATTACCTCATAAAAGACAAAGAGACTGCCCGATTGGGACAGCCTCACATATCTGATTGGTTAATCAAACGGCACGTGTAACCTTGCCGGAACGTAAGCATCTTGTGCAAGCATATACTCTGCGGGGTGAGCCGTCAACGATTGCTTTAACGCGCTTTACGTTGGGTTTCCATGTTCTGTTAGAACGTCTGTGTGAATGTGATACTTTAATACCGAATGTAACGGACTTATCACAGAATTCGCATTTTGCCATTTGAGGCACCTCCTTTAATATCGTTACGAATGCTAAACAACAAGCGTTATTTTAACAGATTTGAACAATAAAATCAAGTGGTTTTTTGAAATTTTTTTAGAAATTTTTAAAATTTTTTTCGTTTTTCCTCTTGCATTTATGATACACCTATTGTATAATACTGTCAAGACGAACAAATGTACGGCAAAATGGAGGTAACGGTAATGGCAAAGGCAGTTAAAGACAAAAACATCAACATTCCCGACGATAAATCAGAGGCTCTCTCAACCGCGATTAAGCAGCTTGAAAAGCAGTTCGGCAAGGGCGCGGTTATGCGTCTGGGCGAAAACAACGGACTTAATGTTGAGGCTATCTCAACAGGCTCGCTTTCTCTTGATATAGCAACAGGAATCGGCGGTCTGCCCAAGGGAAGAATTGTTGAGATTTACGGACCTGAATCCTCGGGTAAAACAACACTTGCGCTTCACTGTATTGCCGAGGCTCAGAAAAAGGGCGGCGAGGCAGCGTTTATCGACGCTGAGCACGCGCTCGACCCTGTATATGCGGCTAATTTAGGCGTTGATGTTGACTCTCTGCTTGTTTCTCAGCCCGACAACGGCGAGCAGGCACTCGAAATCGCGGAGGCACTTGTCCGCTCGGGTGCTATCTCCATTATGGTTGTTGACTCCGTTGCGGCTCTCGTTCCGCGCTCGGAGATTGAGGGCGAGATGGGCGACTCTCATGTCGGCGCGCACGCAAGGCTCATGTCTCAGGCTCTCAGAAAGCTTGCAGGTGCCTGCGCAAAGACCAATACAATTATCATCTTTATCAATCAGCTTCGTGAAAAAATCGGCGTTATGTACGGCAATCCCGAGACCACAACGGGCGGCCGCGCGCTGAAGTTCTACTCATCTATCCGCATTGATGTCCGCAGAATTGAGGCTCTCAAGGCGGCAGGAAGCGAGATTATCGGCAACAGAACCAGAGCGAAGATTGTCAAAAACAAGGTTGCTCCTCCGTTCAAAGAGGCTGAGTTTGATATCATGTACGGCAAAGGCGTTTCAAAGTCGGGCGAAATCCTCGACCTCGCCTCGAAGCTTGAGATTATTCAGAAGAGCGGCGCGTGGTTCTCATACAACGGCGAAAGACTCGGCCAGGGCAGAGACAATGTAAAGAAGCTCATTGAAGAGAACGAGGAGCTTGCCGCTGAGCTTGAGCAGAAGGTGCTCGCAAACCTTGAAACTCTCACCAAAACCACTCCCAGAGCGGCTGTCAAGGCTGAAAAGGCGGCGAAGGTTCCCGCCGCGCCTGCCTCGGGCGTTAAGCTTGACATCAGCGTGGATGACGACGACTGATGAAAATTACTGCTGAAAAAGGACGGTACAACAAGGTCCATATACATATTGACGGGGAATATCTCCTCACCGTGGATGACGCTTACTGGCTTTCCTGCGGTTATGTTTCGGGCGATAAAATTGATGAAAGAGAGCTTGCTGCGTTTAAGGACGCGGCAGGCTCTCGGCGTGCTTTTAACGCGGGTGCACAGCTCATTTCAAGCCGCGAGCATTCCTCAAAGGAGGTCTATGATAAGCTGTGCAGGAGCTTTGAGCCCGAATTTGCCGCCGAGGCCGTTGCAAAACTGCAGGAAATCGGCATGCTCAGCGACGAGCGTTTTGCTCGTTTGTTCGCGGCGGAGCTTTATGAGAAAAAAGGCTTCGGCAAAAACCGCATACTTTATGAGCTCGGACGGCGCGGAATCGACAAAACTCTTGCCGAAAATGCCGTCCAAGAGCTCACGAGCGAAGAAAATGACGAAGATAAAATTCAAAGAATAGTTGATATTGTGAGAAAAAAATATTATAATATTGAAAATGATGAAAAACAGCGCCGCCGCGCCTCGGCTTACCTGATGAGGGCAGGCTATTCGGGCAGCGAAATCAGACGCGCGCTGGAACAGATTTCACAGGACTTTTACGAGGAAGGTTGGGATTAAATGGCACAGACAGTTGGTTTGATTTCTCTCGGCTGCCCCAAAAATCAGGTTGACGCGGAGCACATGCTCGCCGCGCTTGATGAGGCAGGCTTTGAAATAGTTGATTATGTTGACGGGTGCGACGCGGTTATCGTCAACACCTGCGGATTTATCGACGACGCGAAAAAGGAAGCGATTGAGAATATTCTCGACATGGCTGACCTTAAAAAGGAGGGCGTAATCGGCTCGATTATCGTTACGGGCTGTCTCGCTCAGCGTTATAAAGAGGAAATCCTCTCCGAAATCCCCGAGGTTGACGCGGTTGTCGGCATCGGCGCGAACGGAGATATTGTAAACATCGTCAAAAACACAATTGCGGGCGAAAACACATCTGTTTTCCCGCCTCAGTGCGAGCTTCCGCTGGACGCTCAGCGAATTCTCACCACTCCGTCATACTGGGCATATCTCAAAATCGCCGAGGGCTGCTCGAACTGCTGCACCTACTGCACAATCCCCTCAATCAGAGGCGCGATGAGAAGCCGCAAGATTGAAAATATTGTCGAAGAAGCGCGTCAGCTCGCCGAAATCGGCGTTAAAGAGCTTGTTGTTGTCGCGCAGGACACGACCGCTTACGGCATCGACATTTACGGCGAATACAAACTGCCTGCTCTGCTCACCGAGCTTTGCAAAATCGACGGCATTGAGTGGATAAGACTTCTCTACTGCTATCCCGACAAAATTACAGACGAGCTTATCGACACAATCGCGAAAGAGGAAAAAATCGTCAACTACATCGACCTTCCGCTTCAGCATTGCAGCGATAAAATCCTCAAAGCCATGAACAGAAAGGGCGACAAGGAGAAAATCACGTCCGTTATCACCGCGCTGCGCGAGAAAATCCCCGATGTTGTTATCAGAACGACCTTCATCACGGGCTTCCCGGGCGAGGGCGAGGAAGAATTTGAGGAGCTTGCGGTTTTCGTAAACGAAATTGAGTTTGACCGCGTTGGCTGTTTCGCTTTCTCAGCGCAGGAGGGTACGCCCGCTTTCGATATGGACAATCAGGTCGAGGAGGACGACAAGGTTCGCCGCGGCGAGATAATCATGAACGACCAGTACCTCATCATGAGCGAAAAGAACAACGAGCGAATCGGCAGCACTTACGCCGTGCTTGTTGAGGGATACGACCCCTACACCGACACCTATTACGGCAGAACATACATGGACGCGCCCGATATCGACTCACAGGTTCATTTCACGGGCAAAAACGACTACGACGAGGGCGAATTTGTTGATGTTGAAATCCTCGGCGTGAATGAATATGACCTTATCGGCAAGGCGGTTGAATAAAATGAACACTCCAAACAAAATTACCATTTTCAGAATAATACTTGTGCCCGTTTTTCTTGCGGTTTTCCTGCTTGATGTGCCGTTCAGATTTCTGATTTCCGCGGCGGTTTTCGGTCTTGCGGCGGCTACTGACGCGCTCGACGGCAGACTTGCGAGAAAAAACAACCTTGTAACGGTTTTCGGTCAGTTTCTTGACCCGATTGCCGACAAAATGCTTGTCGCGGCAGGGCTTCTCGCGTTCATGAAAGAAAATCTCTGCAATATCTGGATTGTTCTTGTCATTCTCGCGCGCGAATTCATCATTTCCTCGCTCAGACTCATAGCCTCCGCGCAGGGAAAAGTAATACCCGCCAACATTTTCGGCAAAATAAAAACGGTGATGCAGATGGTGTCAACAATTCTTGTGATGATTCTCTGCGGCGTGAACGATATTGTCGCGCTCCCGTTCAATATCCCGCTCATTTCCAACATTCTCCTCGGCGCAAGTGCGCTTATGGGCGTAATTTCAGCGGTTATCTATTATAATGAGAGCCGCAGCGTCATAGATTTTACTAAATAACGGTGAAAATATGAAATTTTTCCGCATAGTTTTAAAGGCGGTCTGCGTTATCCTTGCGGTTGCGCTGACGCTGACCGCGATATTTTTCAGAAATAACGGCGTGAATATCGTATCGCTTGACGGCAAAAACGGTGTTCGCGCTGAAAGTGTTTCTGTTTCTGAAATTTCTGAGAAAAATTATAAAAAAATCGCCGAGTCGGGCTATCTTGAGCTTTATTTTGACGAAGAAACCACAGGGATTATGATTAAGGATGCTGCAGGCGGCAAAAAATGGTACGCCATGCCCGACGGCAGTGAGTCCGCCATGGTCAGCATGACCGTTCTCGATAAAAACGGCTCTCATCAGCTCAATTCCGTGAGCAATTCTGTTGATTTTTCCGCATTTACGAGCAAGATTTCAGACAGCGGCGTGAGCGTGAAATACACCATGGCGCAGGACAAGGCGACAGCCGAAAAAAAGAAGTTTGCGTCCGACGATATTGCCTTTGAGGTGTCGGCTGATTTCACGCTTAAGGACGGCAATTTCTTCGTCAAAGCCGCTTATAAAAATCTTTCGGGCAATAAAAACTGCGTTGTTTCGGATTTTTCAGTCCTCCCGTATTTCGGCGCGTTCAAGGACGCGAAAGAGGATGATTTTCTGCTCCTGCCCGACGGGTGCGGCGCGCTTGCCCGTCCGTTTTATGAGAGCGGCGAGAACGAATATTCCTGCAAAGTCTATGGCGACGATTACGCCGTCGGCAATTTCAAAAACAGCCGCGCGCTTATGGGTGCGTTCGGCATGAAGCGCGGCGAGAGTGCGTACGCCGTTGTGATTGACTCAGCGGAGGAATTTGCTAAGATAAAAGCCGTCTCCTCAAAGTACGGATTCAGCAGAATTTACGCTGATTTCAGCTTTGATTATATGCAGAAAAATGATAAAAATATGTATATTTATACAAATAATAATACATCATTTTCACTCTGCTATAAGTTCCTTTCAAAGGATAACGCAACTTATTCGGATATCGCCTCCGCCTGCCGTGAGCAGTTTATAAGAAACGGCACGCTCAGCGCATCATCAATTGAAAACGCCGACGAGGTTCCGATGTCCCTTATGATAACAGGGGCGTACAAACCGACGCGCCGCAGTCTGAAATATGAGGAATACACCACATTTTCTCAGGCTGAGGACATCATAAAGCGCGTAAAAGCAAAGGGTGTCAACAATCTTTCAGTCAGATACACGGGAATTTTCGAGAGCAGCTCCGACGGAATTATCTCAACTCTCGGCGGAAAAAGCGGACTGAAAAACATGGCGGATTACGCCAAGGCTCAGAATGTTAAGCTGTTTCTCGATTTGAATATTCTGACTTATGACAGCGCGTTAGGCGGGCTTGATTTCTCAGCGGCACGCACGATGAATAAATATACATTTAATAAGAATATCAGCAATTCGTTCAATCAGAAAAAAAGCGTTAAATTCAGAACGCTGAAAAAGTCAAATGACTATATCGACTCGGTTATCGGCGAGGCGTCGGGGCTCGGCGTTACAGGCTTCTGCGTGAATGACGCTGGCAGTATCCTTACTTCCGATTTTTCCGCTTCGGGCGCGAAACGAAGCGATTACAAGTCGGGCATAATGTCTCAGCTTTCCGCGCTTTCGGGCGTCGGCGAGGTCATGGCAGACACGGGCAACATCTACACCGTCAAGGGCTCGACCTCAATTGACAATGTGCCGATGAGCGTTTCTTATGATGAAAGCGAAAAATATGTCAAAATCCCGTTTGTTCAGTCGGTGCTTCACGGCATGACGGTGCTTTCTTCCGCGCCTGTCAACACGGCAAAGGACAGCACTGAGGCGATGCTCAGATGTATCGAATACGGTCTTTGCCCGACATTTACTGTTGTTTCCAAAAAGCCTGAGGGCAGCAAGCTGAATGTTGAGTTTGACACCGTTGCGAGCGAGATAATTTCCGCTTACACGCAGGTTGCCGAGGCTCTCGATTCCCTTGAGGGCGAGCGAATTACGGCTCATTCCAATGTTAAGGACGGCGTTTACTGCACCACTTACAGCGACTCAACCCGAATTTATGTCAATTACGGCGACACAGCCGTTACCGTCAGCGGTGTTACTGTGCCCGAAAAGGGCTTTGTAAGAATCAGCTGACAATATCAGAAAAAATAAAACCGCCGCAAATCCCCTAAAAGAGATTTGGGGGGGGTTTATTTTTCTTTTTAATAGAATTATTTTATCAACTTGGTTTTGCCGATAAATGGGAGGT
>JAZUFU010000105.1:0-17801 GCA_045640865.1 Acutalibacteraceae bacterium
CCTTTGCCTCAAGAGGCGACAACAGCGGAACTCACAACAAGGAAACAGGCATCTGGGAAGCGGCTGAAATCGACCCGTCAAAAGAGAGCTGGTATAATTCAGTCGGCTCGGGCATGGGCGACACTCTCACAAAAGCGAACGAGCTTAAAGCCTACGCTCTTACAGACAAGGCGACCTTCCTTTCAATGAAAGATTCACTTTCAAATCTTTCAATAATCAAGGCTGAAGCGGAGGACATGAAAAACACATATTCACTTATAGGTGTTAATCCCGAAGCAAAAGCCTTTGAGGGCAAAGATGTTAAAATCAACACAGAGGGCGCACAGGCTCTTATTGACTGGCTCACAGGCGATGAAGCCGCAAAGCTCATTGAGGAATACGGCAAAGAAGAATACGGCGAACAGCTTTTCTTCCTTCTTAATAAATAAACTTTAAATCAAGGGCTGTTGCTTAAACGGCGACAGCCCTGTCGGTATTATTATGGAGTATTTTAAACAGGCATTTGATTTGATTCTGCACGACAATTCGGAGCTTCGTCAGATAATTATGACAACTCTCGTAATGTCATTTTTCAGCACAGTTATATCCTCCTTTATCGGAATAATTCTCGGCGTCATTCTGGGGCGCGCAAAATTCAGAGGTAAAGGAATAATCATGAGAATACTCAATACCCTTATGAGCCTGCCTCCTGTTGTGGCAGGTCTTGCGGTGTTTATGCTGTTCCGCTCGGTGGGACCTTTCGGCTCTCTGCATCTGATGTTCACCGTAACAGTCATGGTCATAGCACAGGTGCTTCTCATAACCCCTGTGGTGTGCGGGCTTTCCGCCTCTGCCGCCGAGGAAAAATCGGCTCAGCTCACAGAAACAGCACGCGGAATCGGTCTTTCAAGGCTGAAGCAGACAGGGCTTCTCATAAGAGAATGCTCGGGTCAGTTTGTCAGCATTGTTCTTCTCGCTTTCGGCAGGTCAATCGCCGAGGTTGGCGCAGTCTCAATGGTAGGCGGAAACATACAGTTCAAAACAAGGGTTATGACAACGGCAATCATGCTTGAGTCCAACAAGGGCGACTTTGAAAAGGCTCTCGCCCTCGGAATAATTCTCCTTCTGATTTCCTTTGCCGTCAACATCATTGCATATACAATGAAGGAGAAAATAAAATGATAAAAATTACTGAACTTGAAAAAAAGCTCTCACCCGATTTCACGCTGAAAATCGGTGAACTTAACATAGACGACGGAGAAAGAGTTGCCGTCATAGGTCCCAACGGCTCGGGTAAATCAACTCTTTTAAGGCTGATTGCGGGAATTATAAAGCCCGACAGCGGTCATATAGAAATCACGGCGAAGAAAAACGAAATCGGCTACGAGCCGCAGAATCCCTATTCCTTTTCGGGGACAGCGGAAGACAATATAAAACTCGGCATTCACGGCGAAGCGGACATTGAAAAAATTCTGCGCGAGTGCAGGCTGACAGAGCTTCGCTCAAAGCGCTCGGCAAAGCTTTCCGGCGGTGAGAGGCAGAGAATGTGTCTGGCGAGAATGCTTGCGGGCAATTACAGCCTTCTTCTGCTTGATGAACCTTTAAGCGCCGCGGATATTGAAACCTCATCGGCACTTGAAGATTTTATTAAATCAGAATGTGAAAAAAGCGGCACAACGCTGCTGATTTCAACCCACCTGCCGTCGCAGGCTTTGAATATCGCCACAAAAATTCTCATTATGAACAAGGGGGAAATATCAGAATACTCCGATGTTTCCCAGCTTAAAAATCCCGAAAGTGAATTCGGCAGAAAGTTTATTGAACAGTGGAGAATCCTGTAATGCTTAATGTAATCACAACTGATGAGGCAGTGAAAATCCTCAGAAATAATTTTAAAAAAAGCGAAAAAAAAGAATCGGTTTACATTGACGAAGCTCTTGGAAGAATCACCGCGGAAGATGTTAAAAGCAGTGAAGATGTGCCGTCTTTTTCACGCTCGACCATGGACGGCTACGCTCTCTGCGCCGCGGACACCTACGGCTCGGGCGAAAGCATGCCTGCCATGCTCGATATTGCAGGCGAAATTCTCATGGGCGAAAGGGCCGAAATCACCCTTGAACGCGGAAAATGCGTTAAGATTTCCACAGGCGGTATGCTCCCCGACGGTGCCGATGCGGTTATCCCCGTTGAAAACACCGACGAGAACTGCGGAATGTGCCTCACTTATAAATCCGTCAGCCCGTTTGAGAATGTAACAAAAAAAGGCGACGACATAAAGTGCGGCGAATGTATAATAAAAAAAGGAACGGTTCTTTCCCCTGCTCACATTGGTCTTCTCGCCTCCGTCGGCAAAAGTGCTGTCAGCGTTGTCAGACGCCCTGCTGTGGGCATAATTTCAACAGGAAACGAAATTATCGGCATTGACGAAAAGCTGACAGAGGGGAAAATCCGCGAGGTGAATTCCCACCTGCTGTCCGCGCTGTGCCGCTCATACGGATGTGAGGTTAAATTTTTCGGTACGGTGAAAGATGAATATGATGAAATTCTTTCAGCGGTAAAAACCGGGCTGAGCGAAAGCGATATTGTTCTGATTTCGGGCGGTTCCTCCGCGGGAGCCAAAGATATGACAGTTAAAGTCATTGAAGAAATCGGTGAGGTTTTCGCCCACGGACTTGCGATGAAGCCGGGCAAGCCGACAATAATCGGCAGAGCTGACGGTAAGGCTGTGTTCGGTCTTCCGGGACATCCTGCGGCGTGTTATTTTGTAACAGAAATAATCGTGAAAAGGCTCATAAATATTCTGCTTGGCAAAGAAGAAAAGCAGAAAAAAACCACCTGCATTCTGACGGAAAACATTTCCTCAAACAACGGCAGAGAGGATTATGTCTGTGTGAAGACAGATGACAACGGCAACGCCGCTCCCGTCTATGGAAAATCGGGGTTGATTTCCACGCTCTGCGAAGCGGACGGCTACATAAAAATCGACAGGAACTGTGAGGGACTGAAAAAAGGCGAAGCAGTTACGGTTTATCCGCTGAGGTGATAAAATGAAGCATAATTATCTAAACAACACAGAAATAAACGAAGCAAAAGAAAAATATTTTTCCGCTGTAAAAGCTTCGGGCTTTTCTTGTAAATCAGAAAAAATCAGCGTGCAGACATCCTGCGGAAGAATACTATCACAGGCGGTTTACGCTGAAATATGTTCGCCGCACTATAACGCCTCTGCGATGGACGGAATTGCCGTATTGGCGGAAAACACATACGGCGCCTGCGAATCGGAGCCTGTTGTTTTAACTCCCGATAAATACACCGTTGTGGACACAGGCGACCCTCTGCCCGACGGCACTGATGCGGTGGTTATGGTTGAGGATGTAACCGAAGACGAAAGCGGAAACGTAAAACTGATTTCCGCTGTCCACCCGTGGCAGAATGTGCGTCAGGTTGGCGAGGATATCTGCATGGGTGATATGATTGCGCCGACAGGCACAGTTATAACGCCGTCGCTCTGTGGTGCTTTTCTTGCGGGCGGAGTAATGTCTGTAAACGTAAAAAAATGTCCTGTTGTGGGAATTATTCCCACAGGCGATGAAATTGTTCCACCTAAAGAAAATCCCGAAAAGGGCGAAATCATAGAATTCAACTCGACAATTTTTGCTTCAATGCTCGGTGAATGGAACGCCGACAGCAGGGTATATGGTATTGTCAAAGACCGAAAAGAACTGATTTCAAAGGCTCTTGCCACAGCCTGCGAAGAATGCGATGCGGTGCTTGTTTTAGCAGGCTCCTCCGCAGGGCGTGATGACTACACAAGCACGGTCATATCGGAATCGGGCGAAGTAATTATTCACGGAATTGCCGCAAAGCCCGGCAAGCCGGCGGTTTTAGGTGTTGTCGGCTCAGTGCCCGTTGTTGGGCTGCCCGGTTATCCTGTTTCCGCAATAGTTGTTATGGAGGAATTTGTCAGACCGATCGTTGATATTTATTACAGCCGTACGGAGAAAGAAGAGGAAACAGTCAGCGCGGTGCTCTCAAAGCGTGTTGTTTCTTCGCTTAAATATAAAGAATTTGTCCGCGTTTCTCTCGGAAAAATCGGCAAAAACTTTTTCGCTGTGCCTCTGCCCCGCGGAGCAGGCGTAATCACCAGCTTTACAAAAGCGGCGGGAATTCTTGAAATTCCGCAGAACTGTGAGGGAATCGAAGAGGGCGAAACCGTAAACATCAGACTTTTAAAAAGCAGGGATGAAATCGAAAACGCGCTTATCGTAACAGGAAGCCACGACCCGCTTATTGATGAGATTGCGGATATGCTGAATAAAAACAACTGCGGCTTTTCCGTTATATCATCTCACGTCGGCAGCATGGGCGCGCTCAGCGCGGTGAAAAATTCCCACGCGCACTTAGGCGCTATTCATCTGCTTGATGGCGAAAGCGGAATATACAATGAAGCTTATGTGAAAAAGTATTTTCCCGACGGCGGAGCGGTAATAAAAAAGGGCGTAGGCAGAGTTCAGGGACTTATGGTTAAAAAAGGAAATCCCTGCGGCATAAAAGAATTTGCCGATATCAGAAATCATACCTATGTCAACCGTCAGCGCGGAGCGGGCACAAGGGTGCTGTGCGATTATCTTCTTAAAAAGAACGGCATAAATCCGAACGATGTAAAAGGCTACCGCAATGAAGAATTTACTCACACTGCCGTTGCCGCTCTGATTGCCGCAGGCAACGCTGACGCAGGGCTGGGCATATACTCAGCGGCGAAGATGTATGACCTCGACTTTATTCCTGTATGCAATGAGGAGTATGACTTCCTTGTGAACGAAAAATATATTGACAGCCCTATGGTGAAGGCGTTCTTCGACATTCTTCACAGTAATGAATTTGCCGCCCGTCTTGAAGAAATGGGCGGTTACAGCGTGAGGTGACAAAAAATGGAGCTTACACATCTTAACGAAAACGGCGAAGCTGTTATGGTCGATGTAGGCGAAAAGAATTATACCGTCCGCACAGCCGAAGCATTTGCGAAAATAAAAATGCGCCCCGAAACTCTCGAAGCACTTTTAAAAAATAATCTGAAAAAAGGCGACGGTCTTGCCGCCGCGCGGATAGCAGGCATCATGGGCGCCAAAAAGACACATGAGCTTATTCCCCTCTGCCACAATATACCCATTGAAAGCATAAAAATAGAATTTGAGGATAACGGCAAAGATGAATTATACATTCATTCCTTCGCAAAATGCACCTACAAAACAGGCATCGAAATGGAGGCTCTCACAGGTGCTTCTGTTGCGGCACTGACGGTTTACGATATGTGCAAGGCAATTGACAGAGGAATGGTTATTGAGGAAGTAAAACTTATTCATAAAACAGGCGGAAAAAGCGGAGATTATCATAATGAAGGATAATTTTGGAAGAAATATAAACTATCTGCGTCTGTCTCTCACTCAGCGGTGTAATCTCAACTGCCTTTACTGCGGAGCGGAATGTCCCGACACCGACGAAATGACCGTCAACGAAATCAGACAGACTGTTGAGGCTTTTGCTCTCTGCGGAATAGACAAGGTAAGGCTCACGGGCGGTGAACCGCTTTTAAGAAGCGATATTGTTGAAATAGCCGCCGCGGTAAGCGGTTCAGACGGCGTAAAGAAGACTGTTCTGACAACCAACGGAACAGGTCTGAAAAAATATGCCCGCGGTTTAAAAGACGCAGGTGTAAGTGCGGTGAATGTGAGCATTGATTCACTTGACCGTGAAAATTACAGAAGGATTACGGGCAGAGACTGCCTTCCTCAGGTGCTTGAGGGACTTGAAGAAGCTGAGCGCGTCGGGCTGAAACTCAGAGTCAACGCAGTGCTTATCCGCGGAGAAAATGACGGTGAGGCGAAAACTCTGATAAATCTTGCAAAAGACAGAAAAATCGATGTCCGCTTTATTGAGCTTATGCCGTTTTCTGATACGGGAAAGAACGAAAGACTTATTGTCAAGGGCAATGAAATCATACAGAATTTTGATTTTCTGAAGCCTGTTGAATTAAAGAAAAAAGGCTTTGAGCAAAGCGTGGCAAGATATTTCACCGCCGACGGTTTCAAGGGACAGGTCGGACTGATTACTCCCGTCAGCGAAAAATTCTGCGACGAATGCAACAGAATAAGGCTTCTTTCTGACGGAAAAATCAAGCCCTGCCTCGGGCACGAAGAAACATACGATTTAAGACCGTATTTCGGCAACAGAGAAAAAATGCTTGAAATGATTAAAACGGCGATTCTTTCAAAGCCGAAAGGTCACGAATTTAACTGCGGATACGGAAATACTCACGCCATGAACAAAATAGGAGGATAAATATGAACGGCAAGGTTTTATCAATAAACATCAGCGAAAAGAAAGGTACGCCGAAAAAATCAATAAACCCCGGCATCATGATTGAAGATTTCGGTTTTGAAGGTGATGCCCACGCAGGCAAATGGCACCGTCAGGTCAGCCTGCTGGCAAAAGAAAGCATTGAAAAAGCAAAGGGCATGCCCACAGACGGACTGTGTCACGGAATTTTCGCCGAAAACATCACCACTGAGGGTATCGTTCTTCATACGCTTCCTGTCGGCACAAGGCTCAGCGTCGGGGATTGTATAATCGAAATCACACAGATAGGCAAGGAGTGCCACGAAGGCTGCGCCATAAGCAAGCTCGTCGGTCAGTGCGTCATGCCCCGCGAGGGAGTTTTTGCGAAAGTAATAAAAGGCGGCAGGGTTTACGAGGGCGATAAGATTAATATTATTTAATGCAGACATAATTAAGCCTGTAACTTTACCGTATATTGAATACATTTTTGATACAAAAAGGGGTTGCCGCATTTAGATGCAGAAAGCGTTTTCTTCGACCGACGGTGTATGAGATACTCCGAGGGCGAAAAAACGCTTAGAAAAGTAAAATAATATCAATTGAATTATGATAAAAAAACAGCAATTCCGAAATTTTGGACTAATTATCCGTAATCTCGAATTGCTGTTTCATTTGTTCTATATTTTACTTTTCGGTCTGCGCTAAAGGCGACAGCCCCTTCATTTTAAAAGCATTGATATATATGATTTTTGCCGTAACAAATCCGATTAAAACGAAGCTGTTTATCCGCGCTTGCGCTTCATATTGTTAAAGGATTTTCTCCCCGCCGTGCAGCTGCGGATAGCGCGACGCAAATATGTACTGCGGCTTGTCTTTGAATTCGAGCTTGAAGACCGCTACTCCCGCGTGTTTATCGGGGCAGTCCTTCGGCAGATTCTTTATAATCAGCCTGTGCTCGAGAGCTTCAAATTCAAGCTCCTCACCTGTCGAGAGAAGAGTTATCCTTTCGGGCGGAACAACATATCCTCCGACGCCGATTTCAGCTTCACCGCACCAGATTCTGTTCCACAGATAAATGTTGTTGCCGTTCTGCGTTTCGTATGTTACACCGTTGCCGCCTATTCTGCCTTCAACTCTCGGCAGACCATAGACGGATTCGCCGTTCTCCGAAAGCCACGCGCCGACTTTTGTGAGCGGCTCAACAACCTCTTCGGGTATGCTTCCGTCGGGCTTCGGGCCTATGTTGAGAAGCAGATTGCCTCCACATTCAACGCAGGTGTTAAGCATTGTTAGTATTCTCGAGGGCGTATAGCTGTAGCTTGCGGCGTATTCGGAATTCACATAACCCCAGCTGATGCCGTTGAAGGTCATGCAGGCTTCCCAGTCGCGCTCCATCGGAGTGATGTGCGCTTCGGGGGTGCCGTAGTCCTCGTCGAGTCCGCTGCGATTATTGATGATGATTTCGGGCTGAAGTTCTCTTATCATCTGATTTCTTCTGATTGAATCCCAGCCCTCCGCCGAGCGCATCGGATTATTACCGTCATACCACAGAATATCTATTTTTCCGTAGTTTGTCATCAGTTCGCGGTTGAGCTCATAAGTGTATTCAATGAAGCGGTCATAGGCAGCCTTGTCCGACATACATTCAAACGCGTCGGGGTTGTGCCAGTCCATAAGTGAGTTGTAAAGACCGATTCTCATGCCGTGCTTTCTGCAGGCATCGGTGAATTCCTTTACAATATCCGTTTTAGGGCCGTAATTGACCGAATTGAAGGGGTTGACCTTTGAATCCCACAGGCTGAAGCCGTCGTGGTGCCTTGTTGTCAGCACAATATATTTCATACCGGAGGCCTTTGCGAGCTTAACCCATTCTTCCGCCATGCCTTTTTTATACGGAAAATCATCTGCAAGCTTTGCATACTCCTCGGGAGGAATGTTTTCGTCAACCTGCGCCCATTCGTTTCTGCCTATCATCGCGTAAAGTCCGTAATGCACAAACATGCCGAATTTGGCTTCTCTCCACCATTTCATACGCTCGTCTCTTGTGGCGGCCGTCCATCTTTCGTATTCGGGTTTAGTCATTATCTTCATAAACATTCCTCCTGTCAGTATGCTTTAATTTTATATCCGCCGCGCCTGTGTGTCAACACAAAACAAAAAGACGAGGCATAAAACCTCGTCTTTGGTGGGAGAGGGTGGATTCGAACCACCGAAGTCACTGACAACAGATTTACAGTCTGCCCCCTTTGGCCACTCGGGAACTCTCCCATATTAAACTGGAGCTGGTGGACGGACTCGAACCCCCGACCTGCTGATTACAAATCAGCTGCTCTACCAACTGAGCTACACCAGCGCGTTCAACGCTTGATTACTATACCACAATACACAGGTCTTGTCAACACTTTTTTTACATTTTTTTATTTATTTTTAAAAAAAGTAATATAACGGGCAATATTCCCTATTCTGTTATTGATTTTTTGCCGAAAATGGCGTATATTTATTTCATATAATTATTAAGGTGGTAAATATATGAAAAAATTGAACAACATACCCGTTATTCCCAAATCGCATCAGATTACGTGGTGGATTTGCCGCGGCCTGCTGTTTGCGTGGGGAACGGCAATGCTGTTTTTAGGCTACACAACTGAATTTCTCGAAGCGATGTTTGCCATAATATTTACGCACCTGTGGGATATGTTTCAGCTTTTCGGCGGCAGAAGCTTCATAACCTATGTTCCGTATTACATTTTCACTTATCTCAACTGCTTTATAGCGTTCAGCGTCGTTATCGGCTCAACCGTCAACAAGTTCACATCATTCCCGTATATCGACCTGCCCGAGCATTTCTTTGCGGGATTCATCGCCGCTGTCGGCGGTTACGATTTCGCGGTTATAATTCAGTCAAGGCAGCCGAAGGATAAAAGAATCAGCCCTGCGCTGGCGTCGCTTTTTGCACTCGCATTTTCGGTTACGCTCATGGTCGGGTGGGAGTTTTACGAATTCACCATGGACAGACTCTACGGGCTGAATCTTCAGCGCTCCGCGTTCAACAGCGAATCTGGACTTGTCGATACAATGATTGACCTTATCTGCGGCAGCGGCGGCGCGCTGACGGGAATGTTTGTTGCCGCGTTTAAAAAGAACGGCGTTTTTGAAAAAAACAAAGCGAAAAAATCAAAATCTAAAAAATAATTCGGAGGGGATTTTTATGAATAATATCAATGAGCTTTATGAACTCTGGCTTGAAAAAGCAAAGGATGTAAAGGAAGTTTTTGACGAGCTTGTTTCAATTAAGGGCAAGGACGACGAAATTCTTGACAGATTTTACCGCAACCTTGAATTCGGCACAGGCGGTCTGCGCGGAGTTATCGGCGCGGGCACAAACAGAATGAATGTTTTTACCGTTAATCAGGCTACTCAGGGACTTGCTGATTATCTCAACGAGGCATTTGAAAATCCCTCAATCGCAATCGCTCACGATTCAAGAATAAACTCTGACGTTTTCGCAAAGAGCGCGGCTGAGGTGCTCGCGGGCAACGGAATCAAGGTTTATTTTTACCCTGAGCTTGTGCCGACACCCATGCTCTCTTTTGCTGTACGCAAATTAGGCTGCAGCTCGGGTATCGTAATCACCGCAAGCCACAACCCGTCTCAGTATAACGGCTATAAATGCTACGACGAAAAGGGCTATCAGATGACCGACGAGGGTGCAGCGAAAACCTACGCCTATATGCAGAAGGTCGATATGTTCACGGGCGTTAAGCTGTTGAGCTTTGAAAAGGGCATTGAAAACGGAATGATAGAGTACATCGGCAAGGATGTTTATGATGAATTCTACAAGGCAGTTCTCAATGAGTGCATAAATCCCGAAATCACAAAGAACAGCGACCTTAAAATCATATACACTCCGCTCAACGGCACAGGCAACAAGCCTGTACGCCATGTTCTGAGTGAGATGGGCTTCAAGGATGTTACCGTTGTTCCGTCGCAGGAAAATCCCGACGGCCGTTTCCCGACCTGCCCGTATCCTAACCCCGAAATCAGACAGGCGTTTGAGGAAGCTATCAAGCTCGCTAACGAAATCGGCGGCGACCTGCTTCTTGCTACTGACCCCGACTGCGACCGTGTAGGCATTGCAGTCAATGACGGCGGCGAATACAAGCTCATGACAGGCAATGAGGTCGGCGTTCTTCTCGCTCAGTATCTCCTTTCCTGCAAAAAAGAGAGCGGCACTCTGCCCGAAAAGCCTGCAATAATCAAGACTATCGTTACCACAAACCTCATTTCTGCCGTTGCGGAAAAATACAACTGCGAAATCTATGATTTGCTTACAGGCTTCAAATATATCGGCGAGCTTGTAACTGAGCTTGAGGCAAAGGGTGAGGTTGACCGCTATATCCTCGGCATGGAGGAAAGCTACGGCTACCTTACGGGCATTCACGCACGCGATAAGGACGCTGTCAACGGCGCGTCTCTCATCTGCGAAATGGCGGCATATTACAAGGCGACCTGCGGCAAGAATCTCTATCAGATAATGCAGGATATTTATGACGAATACGGAATGTACATGAACACTCTGCTCAACTTTGCTTTTGCGGGCGCAGAGGGCATGGACAAGATGAAAGCCATCATGACCGAGCTTCGCGAAAATCCGCCTAAGGAAATCGCGGGCATGAAGGTTACAAAGGTCAGCGATTACCTCAACAGCGCTGCGGTTGACACCGAAACAGGCGAAAAGACCGTTCTCACTTTGCCGAAGTCAAATGTTCTTGCTTACGCTCTGCCGGGCGGCAACGGAGCGATAATCCGTCCCTCGGGCACAGAGCCGAAGATTAAAATTTACATTACCGCTGTCGGTAAGGACAGAGAAGCCGCACAGGCTCTCACAGATGAAATCAGCGCGGATATGAAAGGCTTTGTAGGTGTGGAATAATGAAAAACAGGAAGTTTGTCAGAATCACCGCGCTTGTCCTTGCGGCACTCATGTTTCTGAGCGTTTTTGCGGGCGCGCTTCTCACAATGGCAAGATAAGGACGTAAAGAAATTTTATGAAAAAAATATTGTTATTTTTGCTTTCAGCGGTTATGATTGCCGGATGTATTTTGCCGCCGTTCACAGCTTCTGCGGCTGAGACTATGGCGGGTGATGTGAATGCGGACAGCCGTGTTAATTCGACTGATTCACTGCTTGTTCTTATGTATGTCTCCGGCGCGGTCAAGGATAAGTCAATTGCGGAAAACGGAGATATAGACGGCGATGGCAAAATCGCGTCAGGCGATTCGCTTCTGATTCTTCAGCATTCGGCAGGAGTAGAAATCAAGCCGAAGAAGGTTGTCATTGACAAGAAGGATATGCTGTGCAAAAAAGGAGACAGCTTCACCGTCAGCGGCAAGGTTTATCCCCTGCTTGCGAACGATGTCGGCGTTAAATGGACTTCGTCCGATTCAAAGGTTGCAACGGTTGATAAAAACGGGAGCGTCAAGGTCGCGGGCGACGGCTCGTGCAAAATCACCTGCGCCTCCGCAAAAGACAGCAAGGTTTCCGCTTCATTTCAGGTTGTTTCGGGCATAAAAGCCAAATCTGTTTCACTTGATAAAACAAGCGGCTCTGCCGCGATGGGAAAAAGCGTTCAGCTTAAAGCAACGGTTTCTCCGTCAAATGCCTACAGCGGCAGCTTTACATGGAAGTCGTCTGATTCCGCGATTGCTTCTGTTGACAGCAACGGCAAGGTCAAGGCAAAGTCAATGGGTACGGCGACGATTACCTGCACAACGGTTGACGGCTCAAAGAAGTCCGCCACATACAAAATCACCGTCAATATGATGAAAGTGCCGTATGTCAATCAGCTTAACGATTACCCGACGGGCTGCGAAGCGGCTTCGGCGTGTATGCTTCTGAAATATTACGGCTTTAAAATCACCATGAAAGAAATGGTGGATATTATCCCGAGGCAGAATCTTGAGCTTATCAACGGCAAATGGTATGGGCCCGACATTAACGAAAAGTTCGTCGGCGACCCGAGATACGGCTACCGCTCGTCAATAAGAGGCTACGGCGCGTTCTCGCCTGTTGTAACAAAGTCATTGCAGAAAGCGATTGACCAGCGCGGCGGAGGTTACACGGCGAAAAATATTTCGGGCGGCACGTTTGACGACCTGCTCAAAACCGTTTCGGGCGGCAAACCTGCGATAGTCTGGGCAACATATAACATGAACACTCCCACTGAGGTCAACGCGTGGTACATAAAGAGCACAGGCAAATATTTTGAATATCCGAAAGGAACTCATGTAATGGTTCTGTGCGGATATGATAAAAACAATGTCTATGTCATGGATCCGTATAATTACTCCTCGGCAAAATCATTTTCGAGATCTTCTTTTAAAAGCAAATGGGAGCTCCTCGGAAAGCAGACGATTATCCTTGAAAAAAACAAGTAGTGGTAAAAAATTAAGCGGCAGTTCGTTGTGAACCGCCGCTTTGATTTTTGCTTTTTATAAGGTTTCGTATGTTACGGTTAAGTCCTCCGCAACCTCAACGGATACGGTGAGGGTTTTAATCGGATTGCCTTCCCAGCTTCTTTCATAATTGAGCACGATTGTGGTTTTGCCCGGGGCAACTGCCGTGTAGGTGAAAACTCTTGTGCCGCCTGCGCCGACGAGACCTGACTGAGGAGCGTTATAGTCGTCCTTCGCGAGCTTGACGATGCCTTCGTCAGCGATTTTCTGGCTCCAGCGGTAGCCTGTTGTCGGGTTCTCATCAATTGAGATGCTGAATGAATTTTTATCCGCGCTGATGTCAGCCTTATCCTTGCCGTCCTTCGCAGGCTGAGAAATGCCGAAAAGCGAACCGATAAACATAATAATGCTCATAAAGAATCCTACAATTTTAGTCCACATAAAAATTACCTCCTGTTTTTGAAAATCATACCATTTTAAAAATGATATTTCAATATCAAAACGCAAAATAATAACTCTAAAATAATTTTGGCAGAAAAATTTTCAGATAATATTCAAAAAAGCGTTCCATTTTCTTTTAATATAATGTATAATTAAAAATGAATTATTGTATAAAGGAAAGTTTTGTTTAATGAGCTACAAAATAAATTTTTCTCTTTTAGGTGAGCCGCTTGTCATGCCGTCGGTAATTGCGGACAGTTACCTCAAAATGGCAAACGAGGTTCAGATAAAGTCAATAATATGGATTTTCCGACACTCGGGTGAGCCGATTGTTTCAGCCGAAATAGCTAAGAAAATCGGCAAAAGTCCCGCGGCTGTGGAAGAAGCTCTCCTCTACTGGTCGTCGGTGGGCATTCTCGATTCAGATGTTATGCCTGAGGCTGAGAAAGCAACCGCAAATGTCGCTCCGCCCCCCGCAAAGGAGCTTCCCGAAATTCCAATTTTCGCGCCGAGCTATGAGCAGATAGTCAAAAGGTGTCAGGAGTCCCCCGAGCTTGAAGAATTCTTCAACGAAATTCAGAGCATTCTGGGCAAAACTCTCGGCTATGACGGTCAGAGCGCGTTTGTCATGATGCACGACGGCTACGGTCTGCCGTTTGAGGTCATTTATATGCTTGTGAATCACTGCGTTGAGACGGGCAAACCGTCTTATAAATATATGGCAAAGCTCGCTAAATCGTGGAGTGAAAATGAAATTGACACCATAGAAAAAGCTGATACCGCAATCAGAAATATGAATGCAATTCAAAAAATATGGGCAGAATTTACACGGTTTACAGGAATTCAAACGCCGAAGCCCACATCTCAGCAGGAAAAATATCTGCTTAAATGGACGGAAGAATATAAATTCCCGGTTGAGATGATTTGCCTTGCCTATGAGGTCATGGCGGACAACTGCGCAAAAATCAGCTATAAATACATGGACGCGGTTTTAAAAGCGTGGTTTGAAAAGGGCATTATGACGCCCGAAGATGTTGAAAAGTCGAGAGATGAACGGCAGAACGCGAAGCCATACAGAAAAGGCAAGGGCAACGAGTTCAGCTCAACCTCTTACAATATGGACGAGTTTAAAAAGAAAGCGGACGAGCTGCCCGTTTACATACCGAGAAAGGGGACGGATAAATGAGATACACAACAGAAGAATATGAGTCAGCACGCCGTGAGCTTGAAAGAAGACGGAACGAAGCTCAGAGACTTCAGCAGGCAAGGCACGACGAAATTATCGCAAAAATCCCCGAAATAACCGATATTGAAACCGAAATGGCGCAGACGGCTCTTTCGGTTATAAAGGCTCTCGGCATGGGCGACAAATCCGTTTCTTATGTCCGTCAGCTTGAGGCGGTCAGCCTTGACGCTCAGAGCAGAAGAGCCGCCCTTTTAAAGCAGAACGGCTACCCCGAGGACTATTTAAAGGTGAAATATCACTGCCCCGTCTGTGAGGACAAGGGCTTCGTGAACGGCAAAATCTGCGAATGTCATAAGCTCATCTTAAAAAGCAACGCTTATGAAAAGCTTTGCAGCAGATTCCCCGTTGAAAAGTTCACATTCAATAATTTTGATGTCAGCCTTTATCCCGAATCGGGCGGAGGAATAACCCCGAGGCGCAGAATGGAAAGCGTTATGAATTTCTGCAAAAGCTACGCCGCGGATTTCAGCACGGACTCGCCGAGCATAATTTTACAGGGCAACACAGGCCTTGGCAAAACGCACCTTTCGCTTGCGATAGCGGGCGAGGTTATAAAGCGCGGCTTCGGTGTGATTTACGCTTCGGCGCAGAATATTTTAAGTCAGCTTGAAAACGAAAAGTTCGGCAGAGCGCAGTATGCGGACACGGAGAAAAATATTCTTGAATGTGATCTGCTCATCCTTGACGATTTAGGCTCTGAATTCCGCTCACAGTTCACGGCGTCGGCGGTCTATAACATAATCAACACAAGGCTTCTCAACGGCAGGCCGACAATAATCAGCACCAATCTTTCCATGGAGAGTATCGAGGACATTTACACTCCGAGAATCGCGTCGAGAATCCTCAGCGAATATACTCTTTTACAGTTTGACGGAAATGATATAAGACAGCTGAAAATGAGGTGATGAAACATGGATATAATCAAAAAAATTACGGAAGAATTTAATCTGAAGCTGTGGCAGGTGGAAAACACCGTTGCGCTTATCGACGACGGCAACACGATTCCGTTTATTGCCCGATACAGAAAAGAGGCTCACGGCACACTTGACGACCAGACGCTCCGCTCGATTTCGGAAAGGCTCGAATACCTGAGAAATCTTGACAAGCGCAGGGAAGAGGTTTTCAAATCCATTGAGGCGCAGGAAAAAATGACCGACGAAATTGCCGCCGACCTTGACAAGGCTCAGACACTTGCGGAGATTGAGGATATTTACCGCCCGTTTAAGCCTAAGAGGAAAACGAGAGCTTCAGTCGCGAGGGAAAAGGGACTTGAACCCCTCGCCGCGGCAATTTATCTCCAGAATGAAAACTCACCCGAGCCGCTCCAAATGGCAAAGGAATATGTTGATGCCGAAAAAGGCGTTGAAACTCCCGAGGACGCTTTACAGGGAGCGTCGGATATTATCGCCGAGGATATTTCGGATAATCCCAATATCCGCCGCAGGCTTCGCAATCTGTTTTCTGTTGTCGGCGAGGTTATTTCAAAGGCGGCAGATGAGGACGCGGAAAGCGTTTATACTCAGTATTACGACTTCACTCAGCCCGTGAATAAGATAGCAGGGCACAGAGTTCTTGCCATAGACAGAGGCGAGCGCGAGGACTTCCTCAAGGTCAGCGTTGAGCTTGACAGAGTCAAGGCTTCAAATGTAATCGAAAGCGAAACAATCACCTCAAACGATTCACCGTGCACGGAGTTTGTCCGCGCCGCGGGAGCTGACGCTTACGACAGGCTGATTTATCCGTCTGTTGAAAGAGAAATCCGCTCCATGCTCACAGAAAAAGCGGCGGCAGACGCGATAAAAGTATTTTCTCAGAATCTTAAGGAGCTGCTTTTACAGCCGCCTGTCAAGGGCAAAATCGCCCTCGGTCTTGACCCCGGTTACAGAACTGGCTGTAAAGTTGCGGTTGTAGATGCCACGGGCAGAGTGCTCGACACGGGCGTTGCCTATATCACCCATTCAGAGGCGAAGCAAAGAGAGGCAAAGGAGCTTATCAAAAAGCTCATTTTAAGATACGGCGTTGAGATTATCGCAATCGGCAACGGAACAGCGTCGAAAGAGACCGAGATTTTCACCGCCGAGCTTTTAAAGGAGCTTAAAACAGGCGCAAAATATATGGTTGTCAGCGAAGCGGGCGCGTCGGTTTATTCCGCGTCCAAGCTCGCGGCGGAGGAATTTCCGCAGTTTGATGTTTCGCTTCGAAGCGCGGTTTCAATCGCAAGGCGTTTGCAGGACCCTCTTGCTGAGCTTGTAAAAATTGACCCGAAGGCAATCGGCGTCGGTCAGTATCAGCACGACATGCCCAAAAAGGAGCTTGAATCCGCACTCAACGGCGTTGTTGAGGACGCGGTTAACAGTGTCGGCGTTGACCTTAACACCGCTTCACCGTCTCTGCTTTCAAGAGTTTCGGGCATAAACTCCTCCGTAGCCAAAAATATTGTGGCTTACAGAGAGGAAAACGGCGAGTTCACATCGCGCGCTCAGCTTAAAAAAGTGCCGAAATTAGGCGCGAAGGCTTTTGAACAGTGCGCAGGTTTCATGCGTGTGCCCGAGAGTAAAAATATGCTCGACAACACAGGCGTTCACCCCGAAAGCTACGCGGCGGCGAAGGAACTTCTTGAAATATGCGGCTACACGGTTTCGGACGCGGCGAAAAATCAGCTTGACGGACTTAAAGAAAAAGTCAGCTTTTTCGGCGAAGAAAAAATCGCTCAGAAGCTCGGCATAGGCGTTCCCACACTTAATGATATTGTCAAGGAACTGCTTCAGCCCGGACGCGACCCGAGAGACGAGCTTCCCCCTCCGCTTCTCAGAGCGGACGTTATGGACATGAACGACCTCAAAGCAGGCATGGAGCTTCAGGGCACGGTCAGAAATGTTATAGATTTCGGCGCGTTTGTTGACATAGGCGTTCACCAGGACGGTCTTGTTCACATCTCTCAGATAACGGACAGATATATTAAGCACCCCAACGAGGTGCTCAAGGTCGGTCAGATTGTTACCGTATGGGTTATTGCGGTTGACACCAAAAAAGGCAGAATTTCGCTCACAATGAAAAAGCCCCGTGAGGAGATGAAGAAAGATGATAAATGTTAAAGAAAAATCCATAATCTCCAAGCGCGCGGACGGCAAGGAATGTGAAGACGGTCTTTTTGTCAGTGATGACTTTATCTGCGTTGTGGACGGCGTTACCTCAAAAGGCAGATGGACATGGGACGGGCACACCAGCGGCTATTATGCCAAAGAGCTTGTACTTAAAGGTATGGAAAAGCTGCCTGCCGACATCACAGGTGAAAAAGCCATTGAAATCCTTAATCAGACGATTGCGAAGTCGGATCGTAGCCA
>JAZUFU010000106.1:0-5744 GCA_045640865.1 Acutalibacteraceae bacterium
CTTTTATCCATGGTATATCTCCAAAAAATTAATCAATATATTTTACAACATACGAAAATTTTTTACAATACCCGTCTGAGCAATTAAAACAAGACAGCCCGATATAAGCAGGGCCGCTCCCTTTTCGTTTCCGAGAAAATAAAGACCTGAAAATACTAAGAGCAGTCCCGTAATCATCCCGCTTTTGTCAAGAATGTTTTCCGCCATGCGCCTGCCTTTTATCATGCAAAACAGCGCTCTTCCTCCATCAAGCGGCAATGCTGGCAGTAAATTGAACACCGAAAATATCATGCTTATGCCTGCGGTTTCACGCAGGAAACTATTACTAAGCGCGTTGCCGTAATACGAGGCACCATACGCAAGAAGAAGCCCGAACAGCGGCCCCATAACGAGCGATACAAGCTCCTTAGCTGTGCTGTCGAGTCCGCAATAGCTCATGCACAGTCCGCTTGCATCAAAGCGCAATGTACGAATTTTACCACCGAACATTTTAATCGCGATTATATGTCCAAGTTCATGCACAGATGCCGAAAGTATAACGGCACATACTGATTTCATTCCTCCGAAAAAATATAGCGCAGAAAGCATCAGTATTGCTCCTGCGCTTACATTGAATTTTGACTTCATACGTAGTATTCGGGATTCAGATATGTATCGCCGTGCATAAGCTCAAAATGCAGGTGTGGTCCCGTTACCGCACCGCTTGCACCGACAAGGGCTATTACATCACCCTTTGCTACACTTCCCGACAACAGGCACAGCTGACTGCAATGGGCGTACAGCGTTGAATAACCGTCGCCGTGGTCTATTATCATGTACTTCCCGTAGCTGTCATTTTCACCGATTGATGATATTGTACCATCGGCAAAGGCGCAGACATTTTCACCGTTGTTTGCGGCAAAGTCAGTGCCGTAATGATATCTGACCTCGTTCTGAATCGGGTGCACACGATAACCAAATCCCGAGGATGACACTCCTGCAACGGGACTTATGTATTCAAAAGGAAGCGCGGGCATTTCATAGCTTACGTTTTCGGGGATATCATACTCCGAGTATTGCTCCTGCGATTCAAGAAACGCTTCGACCTTCGGCGATATTTTTTCTGTCTCCTCAGCTTCGGGCACCGGTTCGGGCAAAGGCAGAACATTTTCATAGTCAATCACATCAATTATTGGAATTATCTTGCTGTCCTCTGAATCATTTTTAAATGCGGAAAAGAATCTGCCGTCGGTGATGGATGCTCCAAGCTCCATAACAGTTTGCGTCTGCGTTTCTTCAGTAATGAGGACGTTTCGGATTTCATGGGATATACTGTCCGCAAGACTCGGCATAGAAAGTCTGATTGCAGTCAGAGCAATAAATATCAGCGAAGATATCATGAATTTT
This sequence comes from Acutalibacteraceae bacterium, assembly GCA_045640865.1. Classification (GTDB taxonomy): domain Bacteria; phylum Bacillota; class Clostridia; order Oscillospirales; family Acutalibacteraceae; genus CAG-488. The sequence goes on from JAZUFU010000106.1 coordinate 1,387, forward strand.
ACATAGTTCATTTGTACACCTCCCAGTGAGTCTTATATTAATTATATGACTCAGCGGACAGGCATATTACAGACGGGAAAATAAACTTGACAAGCAGACATCGCCTTATTATAATAATAAAGCTGTTTCGGGGTATAGCGCAGCTGGTAGCGCGCTTGGTTCGGGACCAAGAGGCCGGGAGTTCAAGTCTCCCTACTCCGACCAACCAAAAAGGCTCATCACGAATGTGATGAGCCTTTTTATTTGTCGGAGAAGTTTATCCGCTTCGCTCAAATCAAGCGAGAGGGGCTAACCAATCCCCTCTCGCGCACACCCCATGCAAATCATCGGCATTATTCGTTAGTTCAGACATATTAATGTTATCAAAACTTATCATATTCGGGTAAGTTTATGTTGATACCTGACATAAAAAGATATATAATATAAAAATATCAAATTTGTACAAGTATTCTATACAGGAGTTATGCATATGAAGTCGCAAGCTGTGACAAAGGACGAAATATTAATCATTATTCTGTCACGTAGTTATTCTACCGGACTGAGCGTTGCACGTTCACTGGGAAAAGCGGGATACACCGTAGATATGATTGCAACATCATACAAAGAAGGCGTATCAAAAGTCGCTTCGCTGAGTAAATACATCCGCAAATACACCGAAGTTGTGTCAAAAAAGGTTAAAGGCGGCATTGACAATGCTCTTGTTGAGCAAATTATGACATACACAGAGGAAGCTAAATTCAAAAGAATCATCCTATTCCCCACAGACGATTACACGACATCGGTTGTTGATCTGATGCAGGATGAATTTGAGAAGTATTTTCTCATGCCTCATATTGTCGGCGGAAGCGCCGGTTCTATTACACACATGATGAACAAGGTCGTTCAGGCCGAAATTGCAAAGAGAGCAGGACTGAACGTTCCTAAAGAATGGGTTATTCCTCTTAACGATGAAATCGTAATCCCCTGGGACATGGTTTATCCGTGTTTTTGCAAACCCATAGAAAGCGTTACGGGCTACAAAAAAGAAATGGCTGCATGTCAGGATGAGGAAGAACTGCTGCATCATCTTAACAGGCTGAGGAGAAAACATTCTAAGCGTTCAATCCTTGTTCAGGAATTTCTCAATATCGAAAACGAAATCGATTTTTCCGGTGTCTGCCTTGACCAGGACATTATTGTTCCTGCCATTATACGAAAAACGCATGTTGCGCAGCATGAAAAAGGCGTAACCATGGCCGGTGTAATTGCTCCGTTTGATGAACTCGGTGATACCGCAGCCAAAATCATCGATACGTTAAAAGAGTTTCATTTTATCGGTATGTTTGATATGGAGCTTAATGTTGTCGGCAATAAGCTTTATTTCAACGAAATCAATCTGCGAAGCGGCGGACCGAACTATTCGTATTTTCAAAGTGGTGTAAATCTTCCTGAACTTGTCGTCAAAGAACTTGTCGGTCTGGAACACAGCAAGGATGAGGAATGCGTTAAATCTTACGGCAAGAGCTTTATTTATGAAAAAGTCGCATGGGAAGATTATTATTTTAAGCTAATCTCCAAAAAAGAACTGAACCAGCTTATAAGCAATGCCGATATTACACTGCTTTATGATGCAGACGACCCCGAGCCGTACGCTCTGTTTAAAAAGCTTCAAAAAAGGAAGCTGCTCATAAGACCTTTAAAATCAACAAAAAGAGTTCTGAAAAATATTCACAAGAAAATCAAGAAAGCGTTCAAGTTTGTATTTAATTCACTCTTCAATGTAGCAAAAAAAGCAGCGCCTTTCATTTTTTCTTATCCTCAGGCAAAAAAGAGCTTTATACCGAGAAGCGACAATCAGAAAACCGTTATTGTAGCCGGCAGAAATTACTGCACCAATCTTACAACTGCCAAATCATTGGGCATGGCAGGATACAGGGTTGAAGTGTTACATATTTTCCATATGAAAAAGGGACGTGCAATCGGTCGATATCTTAAAACGCCGCTTCCTGATGCATACAGCAAGTATGTTCAGGCTTTTCATGTATGCATAACACGCAAAAAAACGAAATACATTGTTGAAAAGCTCCTTCTGCTTGCTGACCCTGAGCGAAAAATTCTCATTGTACCTGCAGATGATCTGGTCGCCAGCGTTATCGATAAGAACTATGAAGAGTTAAGCGAACACTTCATACTGCCAAATATCAATTCAACTGCAGGCGAAATTAACCGACTTATGAACAAAGGTCTTCAAAAGGATTTGGCTAAAAGCTTCGGAATCCCCGTTATTAACGGTCATGTTATTGAAGTAAACCGAGTTTATTCAGAACCTGTGTTTAAAATCCCCGAAAGCATTTCATTCCCCTGTTTTGTAAAGCCTAATGTCAGCGTAACTTCTTCAAAAAGCAAGATGGGCATATGCAACGACATTGATGAACTCGCAGATAAGTTAAGCAGTTTTTCAAGGAGAAAGAATACCTCTGTTATGGTTGAAGAACTCGTTGATATTAAAAATGAGTATTCAATTCTCGGCGTATGCGCAGGCAAGACGGTTTGTGCCCCGTGTTTCTTTATTGCAGAAGAAGGCGGAGAAGATGAGCGCAGAGGTGTTGCGGTAACAGGAAGAACTCTTGACGATTCGATTATTCAGACGCTGAAAGAAAAACTTGACAGGTTTGTTGCATCTTTAGGTTTTACCGGTCTTTTCGACATTGACCTTATTGAAGACAAGCAGGGCAACATGTATTTCGCTGAAATTAACATGCGCGTCGGTGCATCCTGCTACGCATTTACCCAGAGCGGCATAAACATGCCTGCAATGCTTGCCGATTATATTTTTGACGGCAAGCCACTTGATACGGCATGTAAAAATGAAATGCCGAACAAGACTTTTGTATCTGAAAAAGGTGTTATCGAAGAATACAAAAAGAAGCTTATTACAAGGAAAGAAGCATTTGCGCTTATCGACAGCACTGACATTCAGTTTATAAAAGACAGCAATGATCCAAAGCCTTTTAAAAATTTCGGCAGATATTTCTACATCTGAAACTTCAAAGCAAAATAAAAAAACTCCAAGTCTTTTGACTTGGAGTTTTTATTTGGAGCGGGCAACGAGACTCGAACTCGCTACCTCCACCTTGGCAAGGTGGCGCTCTACCGGATGAGCTATGCCCGCATACGGAACGTTTTAGATTTTAGCACACTTTCATGATTTGTCAAGTGCTATTTTAACGTTCCGACAATTTTTTTAATTCATATCCGCGATATCGCCAAAGCCCTTGCCGAATACGTTCTTTGCATCGGTTACGATAAAGAAGGCGTGTTCGTCAACATTCTTGACGATTTTTCGCACAGCGGTTATCTGCGGCTTCTTGATTACGCACAGAAGCACCTGCTTATCCTCGTGGGAATATGCTCCCTTGCCCTCGAGAATTGTCACACCGCGGTTAAGAGTTTCGGTAATCTCCTTAATAATTACTTCGCTTTCGTTGCTGATAATGTAGCAAACATTGGAGTTATCCGTGCCGTAAAGCACAAGGTCAACCACTTTGGACACAACAAACATGGCGATTACCGCATACATCGCGCCCTCAATCTCATTGAAAATGACTGCAAACAGAATAATAATCACACAGTCCATGGCGAGAACGATTGTTCCGAAGTTTATATACGGATACTTTCTGCGGGCAAACTTGGCGACAATATCCACACCGCCCGTGGTTGCGCCCACGTAGTAGACAAGGCCAAGGCCGAAGCCTTTGATTGCACCGCCGATAAAGCATGCAAGTAGCATATCGTCCGTTGCATTAACGGGGTACAGGGCGAGAATATCAATGAAAACAGATGACAGCACAACGCCTGCCAGCGAACCAACGAGAAAATGCGTTCCGAAATGCTTCCATGCCATGATGAACAGCGGTATGTTCAGAATAACGGTAAGCAGACCGACGGGCAGCTTGGTAAGCAGATTAATAATCATAGCTATACCCGACACGCCGCCGACAATTATGGAGTTGGGATAGAGAAAATACTGAAAGCCGACTGCATAAAGAGCTGTTCCGATTATAATTACAAGGTATTCAAGTGCAATTTCGCTCTTTTTCTTAGTTTTCAATCAAATCACCTCAATCTATAAGTGAAAGCTGTTTCTCTCCCCTGTCCTCGTCTTTAAGCAATGCGCCTGCCGCGGGAAGTGAGCGCACTCTGTATCTTGAAAGATTGGTGATTGCTGTTTCTTCCAAAGCCGCGGCATTAATAAGCTTGTGCTTATTTTTGATGTTCATACATGCAACGCCCTGGGTTGTGCGGCTTGTCTTGAGCTGAAGAAGCGATGTGTTGAACACAAGTGCTCTGCCGTCGGACGAGAATGCCGCAACATTAAT
>JAZUFU010000107.1:0-20130 GCA_045640865.1 Acutalibacteraceae bacterium
TCGGCGGCAACTGCCGATCAGGACGAAAAATTACTGTCGGTCGCAGTTGTCAAGTGTGGGAAGTATATACTCAACCTCGTTATGGGGTCTGGGAATAACGTGAACGGAAATGAGTTCGCCTACTCTTGGAGCTGCTGCCGCGCCTGCGTCTGTAGCCGCTTTAACCGCGCCAACATCGCCTCTTACCATAACGGTAACAAGACCGCCGCCAACATGAACCTTACCGATAAGGTTAACGTTAGCCGCCTTAACCATTGCATCGGCTGCTTCTATTGAGCCGACAAGTCCTTTTGTTTCGATCATACCGAGTGCCTGTAATGTTGCCATGAGATTTTCCTCCTAAAAAAATTCTTTATATTGAAAGGCTGAGCCTTTTCAATCAGTAAATCAGTTGCCTAAACGGCGTAAAATTTCTTTTGTGATGTCTTCAACTTCCCTGGAAGTTATGTTGTTCTGGCATGAAGCAGGCTTGTTGTCGTTATGAGCAAACTGCTTGCTGCGCTTGATATATTCGTCATAGCCCGCGTTTATCGGCTCATTGAATGAGCTGCCATAGACACTTCTTTTAACGGGTGCCGCCGCCACGGGAGCTGATACCTTTTCGGGTACAGGATTTGTGCCTCTTACATCTTCAAGCTCTCTTGCGCCATAAGCAACACGCCTGATGTTGATAAGGTTGAGGGGTGAAATGTTGTCCGATGTCGCGCTTCCGCCGACAGCGCCGCAGCCGAGAGTGAGAGCGGGTGAAAGATTGGTTGTAGCTCCTACGCCGCCGAGTGCACCGGGTGTGTTGACAAGAAGCCTTGAAACGGGCTTTTTGAGGGCGAATTCCTTTATGACATCTTTATTCTGAGAGTGAATTGTCATTGTATGACCGACGCCCTCATTGTAAAGAATCTGCATACATCTTTCGCAGGCGTTCTCCCAGTTGCTTTCGGTGTAGAAAGCAAGAATCGGGCAGAGCTTTTCTCTCGAATAGGGATTGGTCTTGCTTACTTCCGTCTGCTCTGAAACGAGAACTCTTGTTCCCTCGGGAATTGAGAAGCCTGCCATATCAGCGATAACCTTTGCGCTCTTGCCGACGATTTTCGGGTTCATTGTGCCGTTTGCTCTGAGAATGAAGCCTGAGAGCTTCTTTGTTTCCTCAGCGTTAAGGAAGTAGCCGCCCTGACGCTTAACCTCAGCGACAACCTGCTCCTTGATGCAGCTTTCTGTAACAATGCTCTGCTCCGAAGCGCAGATTGTACCGTTATCGAAGGTTTTGCTGTCGAAAATTCTCTTGACCGCAAGAGGAATATCAGCTGTTCTTTCTATGAATGCAGGGCCGTTGCCGGGGCCAACACCGATTGCGGGATTACCTGAGCTGTAAGCCGCGCGAACCATAGCTTCGCCGCCTGTCGCGAGGATAACGCCTATATCTCTGTGCTTGAGAAGTGTGTTTGTAGCTTCAATTGTTGTAAGGCTGATTGCCTGAACGATATTGTCGGGCGCGCCCGCTCTCTTAGCCGCCGCCTGAATAATCTTAACTGTTTCAAGTATGCAGTTCTTGGCGTTGGGATGAGGGCTGACAACAATAGCGTTGCCTGCTTTAATGGAGATTATGGATTTATACATCGTGGTTGACGTGGGATTTGTTGACGGAATGAGAGCCGCAACGATACCCATGGGAACGCCGACCTCGATAATTCCGCGCTGACAGTCCTCGTTGATAATGCCGACCGTCTTCATATTCTTACAGCTCTCGTATGTAATCGTACTGCCGAGAAGATTTTTGAGAACCTTATCTTCCCACACACCGAAGCCTGTTTCCTCAACAGCCATTTTCGCAAGAGTCTGAGCATTTGCGGCGCAGTCCTTTGCAATTTCACATATAATTCTGTCAATCTGCTCCTGAGAATATGAAGCAAGCTCTTTCTGAGCGATTTTAGCATTCGCCACTAAATCTCTTACTTCCTGAATTGACTGTAAATCTCTATCCATAATTAACTCTCCTCCGTATCTATGGGATTGTCTGCCATTTTACAAATTCTGTCGGCAAATGCCTCGCACGCCGCCTTGCACGCCGCCTGCTCACCTGTCAGCAGACCGCCCGCAAAGTTAGTCTCTGACGGCGGACCGTAAAAGACGCGCATCTGAACATCTGCCGCTTTGAGCGCAGCGTCCATTCCGCAGATTGCCTCCGACGGCGGCGCGATAAGATACGCCATAGCCGTTCCCTCGGGAACCTCCGCCTGCTCGGAAAGGTACGAACCCGTCCTCGAAATGCAGTGAGCGAAATAAACGATTGAATCGTCGCTGTTTGCGCTGTAAAACGCGGCATCATTTTCTATATAGCTTACTGCGGCGTTCACTCCCGAGCGAACCTCCGCGGGGTCGGGTGAGCCTAAAATGCCGATAAACTCACCTGCCAGTGCCGTTGAAGCGTTTGACGAGCCTGCGTACATACTGCGCGCATAAACGACACGGCAGTTTGCTTTTTTAGTGGATTCGTCAAGCGCGGCATAAGAAACATCATCACAGTCCGTCGTGATAATACCGAGGCTTCGCACATCGTCGCCTGCTTCTAATTTTTTAAGAAGTGCACTGTCGGCGTTTGGTATTATCTGAACGCTGAGAACCTTAGTCTGTAACCTGTCGCCTTTCACGCACTCACCTCAATTCATTATTTTTTAAGATTAACTCCGCTTGCCTTATTCTTCATAATAAGGTCAATGACCTCCGCAAGGTATGCGCCTGCTTCAACGGCGGTAATGCCGCCCGAGTGGATGTTTGAAACAACTGTTCTGTTAGCTTCGGGCATACCTACTTTTGACTCGTAAGTGAGATATGCGCTCATGCTCTCGGCTGTGCCGAGACCAGGACGCTCGCCGATAAGGATGCAAGTTACCTTTGAGCCGATAATCTCGCACGCATGATCCATACTCGCAACTCTGCCAAACTTAACAAAGAACGGAGTTCCGACGCTGTAGCCCATGCTCTTAACGCCGTCCATAACTGAGGGCAGAACATCTTTTACATTCGCTTCAATAGCCTTTGAGCTTAAACCGTCCGAAACGATAAACTGAATATCGGGATTCGGAGTGCATTTGGATTTGATAACCGAAACTGTTTCAGAGTCGAATTTTCTGCCTAAATCGGGGCGTGTAAGGTGCTCATTTCTGTCTTTACAGCAGGTTTTAACACAGAAAAGACCTAAATCCTCCATTGACTTCTCGTCAACATCCGCAAAAACAGAGTCTCTTGCCGCCGCATGGTCAGCACGCAGAGCGAGCATGGTCTGAGTTTTAAGTCTCGGGCCTGCTTTGCCTACGCCGATACGCGCGGTGGTCTTGCTCATCATTCTGTGAAGTCCGTCGGGGTCGGCGGGATTATCAAGAAGCGGAATCGCCTTGACTTCTTTTGAGGTTATATCGACAAGCTCAGAATCAGGCGTATTGTCGATAACCGCGGCGGCGGACTGCCTTACTTCATTCTCTGAAAAAGTACCGCCCTTTGAGGCGAGCTGAGCCAGAACAGCCTGAACAATGCTTTCAACTGTGTTGTTATCCATTCAGCCTACCTCCTTTTAAGAAAGATTGTCGGGTCGCCCGCATATTTCGTGAGCTTGCCGTTTTCCATGATTCCCATTTTTTCGAGCCATTCCTCAAACTCCTTGATAGGTCTGAGGTTGAGGACTTCACGAATTGTCTGGACGTCGTGATATGCGTTAGTCTGATAATTAAGCATGACATCATCGCTTGTGGGGACGCCTAAAATATAGTTTACGCCGCAAGAGCCGAGCAAAAGCGAAAGATTTTCAATATCATTCTGGTCTGCCATCATATGGTTGGTGTAGCAGCAGTCGCAGCCCATGGGAATGCCCGTCATTTTGCCCATGAAGTGGTCTTCAAGACCCGCTCTGATAACCTGTCGGCTGTCGTAAAGATACTCGGGGCCTATGAAGCCTACAACGGTATTTACCATGAACGGTGAGAATTCCTTTGCGAAGCCGTAGCAGCGCGCTTCCATTGTAACCTGATCCGCGCCGAAGTTGGCGTTGCTCGAAAGCTCAGAGCCCTGTCCTGTTTCAAAGTACATTACATTCGGACCTGTCGCCGTGCCGTGCTGAAGCATGAGCTGTCTTGCTTCTCTGACTGTATCGGAAGTAAAGCCGAAAGCCTCGTTGCCCTTCTGACTGCCCGCGATGCTCTGGAAAATCATGTCGCAGGGTGCGCCGCGCTTGACAGCTTCAATCTGAGTTGTAATATGACCTAAAACGCAGATCTGCGTCGGAATTTCAAATTCATTTTTAACCTCGTCAAGTCTTTTGAGAACTTCGCTGAGGCTTGAAACGGTGTCGTTAACAGGGTTAAGACCGAGGAGTGCGTCGCCGCAGCCGTAGCTCAAGCCCTCAAAGAGAGATGCGGTAATACCCTCAACATTGTCGGTGGTGTGGTTCGGCTGAAGTCGGGTTGAAAGACAGCCTCTCTTGCCGATAGTTGTGTTGCAGTGAGCGGTAACTCTTACCTTTGACGCGGCGTAAATGAGGTCAAGATTTGACATCAGCTTGCAAACGCCCGCGATAACCTCACTCGTAAGTCCGCGCGAAAGGTGTCTTATATCTCTTTCGGTTGTATCGTAGGAAAGGATATATTCACGAAGCTCAGCCATAGTCCAGTTCTTGATTTTATCGTAAATCGGCTCGCTGACAGCGTCCTGTATAATCCTTGTAACATCGTCCTGCTCATAAGGAACAACGGGATTTTCTCTTAAATCGCTGACAAGAAGATTGGAAAGAACCTCCTTGGCGGCAATTCGCTCAGTGCCGCTTTCGGCGGCTATGCCAGCGAGAATATCGCCCGATTTTTCTTCATTTGCTTTGGCAAGAACATCTTTAACATCCTTGAACTGATATGTTTTGCCTAAGATTACAGTTTTAAGTCTCAAATGAAATCCTCCTATCCGAAAATAAGGGTTTTAACCACAACGGGAATAACAAGTCCGTCCATGAGAGGCTTGCCCATATCGACAAAATCGCCGTCGTCGACGCTGATTGAGTCAATTGAAACAATGTCTCTCTTTGACGAATAATTCTTTTTAAGTGCCTGCCCCAAAGCCTTTGCAATATCGCACTCAATTACAATAAGCATCGGCTCGCCCTGCGGCAGAAGCTCGTCAAGCACAGAGCCTATCGTCTCGGCAAGAACACCAATCTGAGAATAAGACGGATTCCTGCTGCCGGGAAGGCCTAAAATAAGCCTCTGAGAATCGCTCTGTGAAGTAAACCATTTAATTTTGTCTTTCAGAAATGCTTTGTCGCCGTTAAAAAGCCTCTCCTGCTCCTGCAAGCTGAGCTTTAAAACGGGTATATTTTTAAGCGGCAGTATTTTTTCTGAATATGTAATCGTACTGCCCGAAATTGATGTTGTGTAAGTTCCTGCGCCTACAACCGTGGCGCGGATTGTCTCTTTTGCATTTATTAAAGTGAAATCACCGTAAAGTCTGCTCTGACGGAATGCCTCGCCAAGATAAACACCGATATCGCCGAAGCTCAGCTTCTCATGCCCTGTTTTATATATGCAGTCGGCAACTCCGCCCGAGAAACAAACGGCTTTTATTTTTTTCGGTATAACAAGCTCCGTACTTCCGTTGGTGATAACAGAGCTGAGCATATCGCTTTTTTCGTAAACGCCGAGCATCTGCTCAATGAGATTTACCATTTCAGCGCAGAGAGTTTTTATGCTCTGCTCGTCCGTCTTTTTGCCGACGGTCAATGAAAGACCGTGCCTGTCCGAAATCATTTGCGCCGTTGGGCTGACATAAGTAACGGTGTAATCCTGCTCTAATTTAAGAAGTCTGCCGCCGACATCGGCACAGCCCTTGGCGATAACTTTGCCCTCGTCAAAGACCACAATATTTGTTGTGCCTCCGCCGATATCGAGGTTGACAGCAACGCAGGAGTTTTCTTCCGAATAGCTCTGCGCTCCGCTCCCCTTGCCCGCGATAACTGATTCAAGGTCAGGCCCCGCGGTTGAAACAACAAAATCGCCCGCAAAATCGCTGAGCTTACTGAGCACAAGCGCGGAGTTTTCTTTCCTCGCGCTTTCGCCTGTTATGATAACCGCTCCCGTCTGAGTGTCCTCGGGAGTAAATCCAGCTTTCTGAAACTCGGAAGCGACTATATCTCTTACCTTATCGCCGTCAATGAGATATGAATTGACAAGCGGCGTCATGTAAATATCGCTTTTATAGATAACCTCTTTATCGATTATGGAAATGTGCGGCACGGCGAAAAAGCCTGCCATATTCTCCATGACAATTCGGCTGAAAATTACCTGCGTTGTTGAGGTGCCGATATCAATACCGACGCTTAAAATGTCGTTTCCCATCGGCTCCCCTCCTTTATGGCAACACCGCCATATTATTATCTGAACTCTTTGAGAACTCTGCTGACCATATCGGGATAATTGCCTATAACGGCGTTTACATTGTTTTTCACAAGATAGCGGACAGCGTTTTCATCGTTGACCGTCCACGTATTTATGCCGATTCCGTTTGAATAAACCTCGTTGAAAACATCTTCTGTAAGGCATTTATAAAGCGGATGAATGAACTCAACGCCGTATTTTTTCGCGTACGCGCCAAAGTCAATAATTCTGCTTTCCTCAAGAAATCCGCATTTAACATCGGGCGCGATTTCTTTAAAACGCTTAACGCTGAAATGATTGAACGACGAAATAATAATTCTGTCTCTGAGTCCGAACTCGTCAATAATTTTGAGAACGGCTTTTTCAATTCCCGGATACTCATTTATTCCCGTTTTAAGCTCAATGTTAGTGAGAAATCCGTCAACAGGCTTAACAAGCTCAAAATATTCGCGCAGAGTGGGGATTTTCTGAAATTCATACTTACCTTCAAACCTGCCGTAAGCGTTGAATTTGCAAAGCTCATCGTAAGTAAAAGATTCCACTTCACCTTTGCCGTCGGTTGTCCTGTCAATCGTTTCATCGTGAATAATGACAACCTCTTTGTCTTTGGTGAAGTGAACATCAAGCTCAATGCCCTGAGCGCCTGCTTCAATTGCTTTTCTGAAAGCAAGCATGGTGTTTTCGGGATATTCGCCGCTGAATCCTCTGTGCGCAAAGTTTAAAGTCATAAAAATCGCTCCATTTTAAAGCTTTAAATCATTATATCATCTTATTGCTTTAATTACAATATTTTTTTGAAATTTATGTCTAAATAAAAACATCAGCGATAAGAGCAATTCTACCCTTTTTGCTTTTTGAGGAATCGTCCTTCAAAATCGCCCTGCCTTTGCCCTTGATAACGACCTTCTGCCCTGCTGAAACACGGCAGTCGGGCTTGAAAATCTGCTCATCGTTGAGGAATACCACGCCTCTTTCGATAAATTCCGATGCTTTGGAGCGTGAGATGTTGAAAACAGCAGAGCATACGCTGTCAAGCCTCATTGACTGAACAAAACAGCACTTTTCCTTTACATTCGCCTTGTAGTGAAACTCGTTTTCACCGTCAGACTCACGGACGTTTATCGTTCCCCTGCCCGCTCTTGTGAGATTTACTTCGATAAATTTCGATACAGACGGCTTTGCAAAGAAAAAGCAGCCTTTTTCATCGACTATTATATCGCCGAGCTTCTCTCTTTTTATGCCTAAGCCCGTGAGTGCGCCGAGATAATCACGGTGCGAAAGCGTTGAAAAGCCGTCCTTATCGGCTCTGAAAATTCTCAACGGAGCTTCGTCGGCGTTGTCTTTTATGTAATCACTAAAATTTTCGATATAAAACGGAAGAAAGACAATAATCTTCCTCTCCGCGTCCTCATATCCGCCGTAAAACTGCCAGCGAACATCTTTTCTTTTTTTAAGATAAACCGAAGCAAGGCTCTGCTTTCTCAAATCAAGAAAATCTGTGCAGGTCAGCACGGCTTTTCTTTCACATTCGTCCGCTTTATCGTCAACCGTCGATATAAAAAGCTCATCTTCTGTCATGTTATCACCACTCTTTCGGGCATTATACCATATGTTGAGAAAATTAACAATACCTGTTGCATAAGTTGTGCTTATATGTTAAAATGATTTTGTAAAAAAACGAAGGAGGTTCAATATGTCTATCTACAGAAACGAGCATCCCAATCCCCAGTTTAAAAGAGCTAACTGGCTCAACCTCAACGGTGAATGGGATTTTATTTATGATAACGAAAACAGCGGCGAGGCAAAGGAATACTTCAAGCCTTCATATCCCTTTGACAAAAAAATCAATGTTCCGTTCTGCCCCGAGAGCAAGCTTTCGGGCGTAGGCAACACCGATTTTATAAGAGGAATATGGTACAAAAGAACTGTCGAGATTCCCGAGCGTTTCAGCGGCAAAAGAGTTGTGCTCCATTTCGGAGCGTGCGACTTCATAACAAAGGTTTATATCGACGGTAAATTCGTCGGCACTCACAAGGGCGGCTATTCATCGTTTTTCTTCGATATAACGGATTTCATTAAGAAAGACAAAATCACACTGACAGTCTATGCCGAGGACGACACGAGAAATCCCATGCAGTCAAAAGGCAAGCAGAGCGATATTCTCCGCTCACACGGCTGTCATTACACAAGGACAACGGGAATATGGCAGACAGTATGGCTTGAAGCGACAGAGAAAGAATATATTGAGTCGATCAAGTTCTATCCGAGTGCAGAAAACTGCTCTGTCGATATTCAGGCAGTTGTTGTCGGCAGCGGTGAAATTGAAGCTGTCGCAATGTTCAACGATACGGTTATGGGCGTCGATGTTTCAAAAACAAACGGCGGCACAGTTAATCTTCACCTTGACCTCAAAGAAAAGCATCTCTGGGAAGCAGGCAAAGGTAATCTTTATGACCTTGAACTGAGATTCAACAAGGACAAGGTTTCGAGCTATTTCGGTCTTCGTTCAATCCGCTTTGACGGCATGAAATTCCTGCTTAACGATAAGTCGGTTTTCCAGCGTCTTGTGCTCGACCAGGGCTTCTATCCCGACGGAATTTACACCGCTCCGTCAGACGAAGCGATGATAAACGATATTCAGATTTCACTTGACGCAGGCTTCAACGGCGCGAGACTTCACGAAAAAATCTTTGAGCCGCGCTTCCTTTATCACTGCGACAGAATGGGCTATCTCGTATGGGGCGAATACCCGAACTGGGGACTTGACCACTCAGACCCCGAGGCAATTTTTACCATTCTTCCCGAATGGCTCGACGAGCTTAAAAGAGACTTCAACCACCCGTCAATTATCGGCTGGTGTCCGTTCAATGAAACGTGGAATTACCGCGGCAGAAAGCAATATGATGCTATACTTTCGATGGTTTATGACTGCACAAAGGCGTTCGACACAACGCGCCCGTGCATCGACACAAGCGGAAACTTCCATGTTAAAACAGATATTTTCGATGTTCACGATTACGAGCAGAATGTTCCCCTTTTCAAGAGCTATTACGACAAGCTCATGGAAACAGGCGAGCTTCACGACCGCTTTGCCGATATTCAGAAATACAACGGCGAGCCGACCTTTGTCAGCGAATACGGCGGAATAAAATGGTCGCTTAGCAATGTCGATAATTCGTGGGGCTACGGCGACGCTCCGCAGACGGAAAAAGAGTTTATCGAGAGATACAAAGGTCTTACCGAAACACTCCTTTTCAACGATAAAATGTTCGGCTTCTGCTACACTCAGCTTTACGATGTTGAGCAGGAACAGAACGGTCTTTACTGCTATGACAGAACGCCGAAATTTGACATGAATATTTTTAAAGAAATCAACTCACAAAAGGGCGCAATTGAGGACTGACGGAGGACTAAAATGGCTATTGAAAATGTAAGAGAATATTTCAAAAAATTCGGTATTGAAAATCAGATTTTAGAGTTCGATGTTTCGAGCGCGACAGTTGAGCTTGCCGCCCTCGCCGTCGGCTGTGAGCCTGAAAAAATCGCAAAGTCAATGACATTCAATGTTGACGGCGGGTGTGTTATGATTATCGCCGCGGGCGACGTTAAGATTGACAACGCAAAATACAAAGCGGAATTTCACACAAAAGCAAAGATGCTTTCTGCCGAAGAAGCACTCGAAAAAACAGGTCATGCCGTCGGCGGAATATGCCCCTTTGCGCTCAACGAAGGCTGCCGTGTTTTCCTTGACGAATCACTCAAAAGATTCGAGTTCGTTTACCCCGCCTGCGGCAGTAGCAACAGCGCGATTAAGCTGACTCCCGACGAGCTCCAGAAATACGCCGACTCATTCGTAAAATGGGTTGATGTCTGCAAACCGAAAATGTAACTTTCCGCGGCTCTTCGGAGCCGCTTTTTTCAATTATTTTTTCTATTCTTCTTGAATATTTCTTTATTATTTGATATAATATATCGGTATATTTATGAAAGTTGGGATTATATGAGAATTCTTGCTCTCGGCGATGTTGTCGGGAACGGCGGCTGTGAAATCATCAGAAAGCTTCTGCCGCGGATTAAAAGAGAAGAAAAGATTGACTTCTGCATTGCCAACGGCGAAAACTCGGCTGTCGGCAACGGAATTTTACCGTCAAGCGCGGAGCATCTTTTTGCAAGCGGAGTCGATTTTATCACGGGCGGAAATCACACTTTCCGACGCAATGAAATCTACACTTTTCTTGACGAAAACAGGAGCATAATCCGTCCCTATAATGTTCATAAATCTTCGCCGGGTGTGGGTTATGGGATTGCCGACATGGGCAGGTACAAAATCGGCATAATAAATCTCATGGGCAAGTCATTCATGACGGGTACGGAAAATCCTTTTGACGCTCTTGACAGTGCGCTCGAAATAATTAGCGACTGCAAAATAAAAATCGTCGATTTTCACGCCGAAGCCACGGGCGAAAAAAAGGCTCTCGGCTTTTACGCGGACGGCCGCGTTTCGGCTTTATTCGGCACTCACACTCATGTTCAGACCGCCGACGCCTGCGTGCTCCCCAACGGCACGGGTTACATAACCGACCTCGGAATGTGCGGACCTGAATATTCTGTCCTCGGCGTTGAGCCCGAAATCATAATCAAGGCTCTTAAAACGGGACTTCCGCAGAGATTCAGGAATGCCGAAACTCCCTGTTCAATCAAGGGCTGTATTTTTGAAATCGACGAAAAAAGCGGCAAGACCGTTTCTGTTAAAAATTTTATCACGGGTGAAAGATTATGAAAAATTTTAAGCGCGCAATATCACTTATAATTGTTTTTTCGCTCCTGTTTTCTCTGACGGGCTGCTTTGACACCTCTGAAATGTTTGCGAAACATTCAAAAGGCAAAGCCGCCGAAAATAAAAACTACACTCCTGTTGAGGACATCAACATAAACATTCCTTACATCAGCAATGACTCGCTGAATCCTTACGCCGCAAAGAGTGAAACCAATCACAAACTCGCCACGCTTATATACGATTCTCTTTACACTGTCGGCAACGATTTTCAGCCCATTCCGCTCATCGCTCAGTCATATAAAACCGAGGGCAATTCCCTTGTTGTTACAATCAAAAACGGACTGACTTTTTCGGACGGTTCACCGCTGACAGTTTCTGATGTTGTATATTCTTTCAACAAAGCTAAAAACTGCGACGCGTACAGCGACGATTTATCGAACCTTGACAGAGCTGACGCGACCAATACAAACGACGTTACATTTACTTTCAGAACTTTTGAGGTTGACCTTGTAAATCTTCTCACTTTTCCAATAATTAAAGGTCAGGGAAGCGAAGACGACCTCGGCTATTATTACAACAGCAACGACAGCGAAAGCGTGTTTAAAATTCCCGCAGGAAGCGGCAGATATTTCCTCACAAAAGACAAGCACAACAGCTATTATCTCTGCTGCAACACTCAGCGTCTCGGCGGATACTTCCCGAAGCACAGAAATATCGGTCTTGTCGGCACGGCTGAGGAAGACAAAATCGACCCGATGTATTCGCTCGGCAGAATAAACTTTATTTCAGAAACTTATGAGGACGGTCAGTACAGACAGATTATCGGCAAGGCTGTCCGCTATTCTCTTCCGAATTTTGTTTATCTTGTGTGTAATGTTACCGACCCGATTCTCAACAACGCAGAAATCAAAAAAGCAATCAGCTATGCGCTCGACAGAAAAGAGCTCAGCGACTTCTGCTTTATCGGCAACGCTCTTCCGACCGAGCTTCCGTTCCACCCCGATTATTACAAAACAACAAAAATCACCAACGAAGACAAGACCTATGTTGACGCAATAAAACAGCTCGAAAGCATCGGCTACACGCAGGTAAACAATGTTTATAATTTCAGATACAATCCCGAAAATCCGTCAGCTGTTCTTGAGTTCAGCCTTGCGGTGTGCAGCGATAACGAATTCAAACTAATCGCCGCTGAAAAGATTAAAGAACAGCTCGGAAAAGCCAACATAAGAGTAAACATTTTTGAGTACAGCGAGGAGGATTTTTTCAAGGTACTTTCATCAAATGCTTATGATATGTATATCGGCGAATGTAAGCTGAAAAATAATCTTAACCTTACCCGATTCTTTACCGTCGGCTCAACTCTTTCCTACGGCATAAATTCTTATTCCGACAGCGCGGTTGCCTACCTTTCTTATCAGAACGGCAACACGGACATCGGACTTTTTGTAAACACATTCAGAGACGACCTGCCGTTCATTCCCCTGCTTTACAGGACAGGCAATATTTTTTCAAATCAGGCAATCAAAACTGCCGATGAGGCAATTGTAACAGATTTTTACTATAACGCGGACAAATGGACGAACGTAAATGATTAACGAAGAAAGCAACATTCAATTTCTCAAAGGCGTCGGTGAAAAACGCGCGGAGGCTCTTGCCAAAATGGGCATTTTCACCGTCGGTGATCTCGTGCGTTTTTATCCGAGAACCTACCGCGACTGGAGCAAAGTCAAGAAGATTTCCGACACCGTTCTTGATGAGGAATGCTGTGTCCGCGCGATTGTAGATAAAACTCCCGTCGGCGCGATGATAAGAAAAGGGCTGACGATTTTCAAGACTACTGTTACCGACGGCAGCGGCGTTATGAAAATTACAATTTTCAACAACAAGTTCGCTGCAAAAAGCCTTGAAGCGGGCAAAGAATATTTTTTTTACGGCAGAATAAGCGGCAATTTCACAGCAAAAGAAATGTCCTCTCCCGAGATATTAAAGGGCGACGATTCCAACGAAATTATCCACCCTGTTTATCCTCAGACGCAGGGCGTGAATTCAAAATATTTAGAGAAGCTTGTGCATAATGTTTTCTCAGAAAATCCAACGCCGTGCCAAGATATTATTCCCCTTGAAATAAGAGAAAAGCTCTGCCTTGTTGAAATAAACAAAGCATTAAAAGAAATACATTTTCCGACGAACGAAGACCTTTATGAGGAGTCAAAAAGACGGCTCGTTTTTGAAGAGCTTTTTATCCTGCAGCTCGGACTCATGAGCCTCAAAGGCATAAAGAAAACCGAGAGCGATATTGTAATAGAAAATTTCAGCGAAGATTTTTATCGCACTCTCCCCTATCACCCGACCAATGCTCAGAGCAGAGCCGTGAGCGAATGTCTCACCCAGATGAACAGCGGCTTTGTGATGAACAGGCTTTTGCAGGGCGATGTCGGTTCGGGCAAAACAATGGTTGCCGCCGCGCTCATTCATTCCGCTGTCAGAAGCGGTTATCAGTGCGCGTTTATGGCACCGACGGAAATTCTTGCCACTCAGCATTTCGGCACTGTTTCGGAATTTTTTAAAGATACTGATTTTAAAATCGCACTTTTAACAGGCTCAACAACCGCTAAAAATAAGCGAGAAATCAAAGAAAAATTAAAGCTCGGCGAGATTGACATTATCATCGGCACGCACGCGCTCATACAGGACGATGTTGAGTTCAAAAATATCGGGCTTGTTATCACCGACGAGCAGCACCGTTTCGGCGTCAATCAGCGAAACGCGCTGACTAAAAAAGGCAAAATTCCTCACACGCTTGTTATGTCGGCAACGCCGATTCCGAGAACTCTCGCGCTGATGATTTACGGCGACCTTGATATTTCCGTGCTCGACGAACTGCCGCCCGGCAGACAGAAAATCGAGACTTATTTTGTTGATTCTGCAAAGCGTGAGCGCGCATATAATTATGTTAAAAAACACCTCGATGAGGGCAGGCAGGGATATATCGTCTGTCCGCTCGTGGAAGAAAGCGATGTTATTGATTTAGCCGCCGCCGAGGATTTTGCTAAAAAACTTTCCGAAAATGAGTTCAAAAACTACACTGTAGGTCTTGTTCACGGCAAAATGAAGCCGAAAGACAAGGAAGCGGTCATGAAGGATTTTGTCAGCGGAAAAATACAGCTTCTCGTTTCCACAACGGTTATTGAAGTCGGTGTTGATGTGCCGAACGCGGTTATAATGGTAATCGAAAACGCCGAGAGATTCGGTCTTTCTCAGCTTCATCAGCTCAGAGGTCGAATCGGGCGCGGCAAATATAAATCAACCTGCATTCTCATTTCGGATGCTGAGGGCGAAACCGCAAAAAGCAGACTGAAAATCATGACAAAAACCTCGGACGGATTTAAAATCGCTGACGAGGATTTGCGTCTGAGAGGCCCCGGTGATTTCTTCGGCAGCCGTCAGCATGGTCTGCCCGAAATGAAAATCGCCATGCTCACAGACACATTTACTTTAAGAGAAGCCAACACTTTTGCAAAAGAAGTGCTTGACACTGACCCCGAGCTTATCAAGGCAAAAAACGCACAGCTCAAAAAGGCTGTAACAAAACTTTTCAGCAATAATTTATTAAATTGAGGAATGATATTATGAAAAAAATCGCAAGTTTTCAGATTGATCACACAATTCTCCCGAAAGGCATGTATGTTTCGAGAGTTGACGGTGATGTTATAACATACGATATACGTATGAGACTTCCCAATAAGGAAGAAGTTATGACCAACGGCGCGATGCACACAATTGAACATCTTTTTGCGACCTACGCGAGAAACTGCGAGTACGCCGACAGCGTTATTTACTTTGGTCCCATGGGATGCAGGACGGGATTTTATTTTCTGCTTCGCGATAATGTTTCTAAAAAAGAAGCGATAAAAATTACAGTTGAAGCGTTTGATTTCATCAGTAAGTTTGACGGCGAAATTCCCGGCGTGAGCGCGGAGGAATGCGGCAATTACAAAGACCACGACCTTGACGGCGCAAAAAAAGAAGCCGAAATGATGTACGAAGTTGTCAAAAATATTACGGAAGAAAATCTTGTTTACCCTGTTAAATAATTCAAAAAAATTCTCAGCGGAGGTGATAAATTGAAAACGGAAAATCTTTTAAAAATCGGCGAAAAAATCTACAATTTAATATCCGCTTTCGGTTGTCAGCTCATCGCATATTCCAGAAAGATTTTTATAAAAATAATCCTCATTCCCCTGCTGTTTATCAAGCGTATTTTTAAGGCTGTTACATGGGGAACGGTTAAGATTATCAGAAGACTCGGCAGTTCATTCAAAGCTGAGCGCGATGATTTCCATTATGATGTAAAGTCCGCGCGCGAAACATGGAAAGCCAACAGCAAAGCTGACAGCGATGAAAGAAAAAGTAACTTTTCGCTGTTCTTTTCATTCATAAAAAAAGCCTTCCAGCGACACAAGCCTTTCCTTAAAAGATGCTTTAATATGCTTCTCCCCCTCGCCGCGGCAATAGTGTTGATTATCGTTGTCAATCAGACTAAAAACCTTGATTTTGCGCTTAAAGTTAAGTACAACGACGCTGATATCGGTTACATCGAAAGTGAAAACGTTTTCAGAGACGCGGAGGATATTATCAAAGCAAGGCTCGCTTTCGGCGGACAGGAATATTCCTCGGGCGTTGTGTCTCAGCCTGAGTATAAAATCTCCGTTGTCAGACCGAATGAAAAGAGCGACTCAAACGAAATATGCGAAAAAATAATTGAAAATTCCGACAGCGGACTTATCACCGCCTGCGGAGTTTATGTCGATGAAAAATTCATTTGCAGCGTAAAAAATGAAAGCGACGCTTCGTATGTTTTCAAAAAAATGATTACTGATTACTGCAAAGAAAACAGCATTGACAGGAAAGATTCAAAATACATTGTAGATGTTCTCGAAAATGTAAAATATGTGCAGGGACTTTACTCCGAAAACACGATTATGACCTCGGAGGAAATTGAGGAATATATCAAAAGCCACGATAAGAGCGAAAGTACAACCTACACAGCTGCCGTCGGCGATACAGTTGATTCAATCAGAAAGAAATATAAACTTTCCGTTGACCAATTTTACGCGCTTAACCCGTCGCTGAAAAAAGATTCAGCCATTACCGCGGGCAAAAAGCTCAATGTTATCAGAAACATTCCGTTTATAAATATCAGCGTTTCTGAAACGGTTACAGAAGAAAAAAGCGTTAAATTTAAAACTGTTACAATTGAAACCAACGCGCTGTATGTAGGCACATCAAAGACAGTAAAAGAAGGCAAGGACGGCAAGAAAAAAGTTACGAGCCTTGTAACCTATGTCAACGGTGAAAAAATATCCAAAAAAGAAATCAAATCTGTTATAACAAAGAAGCCCGTCGATGAAAAAACTTACATCGGCACAAAGCCGATTCCTACCGTCATGGGTTATCACGGCGAGGGCGGAGCGTTCATCTGGCCTGCAATCGGTGTAAACTATGTTACATCTAATTTCGGATACAGAATTCTTTATAACGAGTTGAATTTCCACCGCGGACTTGATATAAGCGGAGCAGGCGCACTCGGCAAGCCCGTTGTTGCTTCCGCCGCAGGAACAGTCGAGCAGGTTACATCGGGCTACACAGGCTACGGCTTCAGCGTTCTCATTGACCACGGCAAGGGAATCAAAACGAGATACGGTCATTGCCTTGCAGGTTCAATAGCCGTTAATGTAGGCGACAAGGTTGAGCAGGGACAGGTAATTGCGCTTGTCGGCTCAACGGGCAACTCAACAGGTCCTCACCTGCATTTTGAAATCATTTATAACGGTGCGTATGCAAATCCGTTAGATTATTTAACAAAAACAAAGGAAAAGGATGATTGATTTATGATTAAGACAATTCCGAACGGTGTTTTCCCGACAATGGTAACACCCTACACCGCTGATAATAAAATTGATTACAACGGCGTTGAAAAGCTTCTCCAGTGGTACGCTGACAAGGGCGTTGACGGCATCTTCGCTATCTGCCAGTCAAGCGAGATTTTCTATCTTTCTTTTGAAGAAAGACTTGAGCTTCTCAAATTCATTATGAAGAACGCTCCCAAAGGCGTGAGCATTGTTGCGTCAGGTCATACTGAGGACGATATTGAAACTCAGCTCTATCAGGCAAACAAGTTCATTGACGAGGGCATCGACGCTTACGTTTTCATTTCAAACAGATTTGCAAAAGAAGACGAGGACGATTCCGTTCTTCTCAAGAATTTTGAGTACGCTGTTAAGAGCATCCCCGAAATCGCGCTCGGCATTTATGAGTGCCCCTATCCCTACAAGAGAGTTCTTACCCCTGCGGTTATGAAAGAGCTTGCAAATATGGGCAGCTTCAGATTCTTAAAGGATACCTGCTGTGATATTGACCAGATTAAAGCAAAGCTTGACGCTGTTAAGGGCACAGATTTCAAAGTTTTCAACGCAAACGCCGCAACGCTTCTTGAAACACTTAAAATGGGCGTTTCAGGTTATTCGGGAGTTATGGCGAACTTCCACCCCGAGATTTATTCTTACCTTTGCAAGAATTTCGAGACAGAGCCCGAAAAAGCTCAGCTCGTTCAGGATTTCGTAGGCTTCTTCTCAGTTGCGGAGTGCCAGATGTACCCCGTAAACGCGAAGTATTACCTCGGTCTTGACGGCGTTGACATTTCAATCAAGTGCAGAAACAAAAATGCCGACGAGTTCACAAGAAACCGTCAGCTTGAAATTGAGCAGATGTATTCACTCACACAGGAATTCAAGAAGAATTACAATATCTGAAAATTATTAAACGAAGCACTGTGAGACAAAAATCACAGTGCTTTTTCTTATTTTGTTGCATATTCCGCGCCCGAGATTTCAGCACAGAATACAGGATAATTCTTTTCGGCGTTGAATTTTTCTTCCCATGTTTTTCTCGCGTTCTCTCTGAACGCTTTTATCGTTTCCACGTCCGCATTATAAAAAATGCTGAGCTTTTCTCTGAACTCGTCAGCGTCGAAATCTTTGCTGAGAAGAAGACCGTTACAGCCGTCCTCAACGATTTCATTTGTACCGCCGACATAAGTTGCAAGTACGGGAATTCCAAATGAACAGGCTTCCATAATCGAAACAGCGAGTCCCTCCGAACGGCTTGTATTTACAAACAGATTTATCGGGTGAGTTTTGTAATATTCAAAAACCTCATTCACTGAGAGATTTCCGAGAAATTCACAGTTCATAAACGACAGCTTTTCATCACTGAGGGATTTGATTTTATCCTGCAAAGGACCGTCGCCGATATGCGTCCAGTAAATCTCCATGCCCGTATCTTTCATCGCGGCAAGTGAATTCACAAGCCTGTCGAGCCGTTTTATTTCAACCGTGCGCGAACAGGTAACAATATGGAATGTTCTGTCATATCGAGAAAGACCGTGGTCAAATGTGCCCATGTACGAGCGTTCGATCTTATCGGCGTAATCGGGCAGCAGCTTTTTGAGATACTCGGTACCGTACTGCGAGCACGGAAAAATTTTATCAACATCTTTCGCCATCATTTCTCTGAGCGGAAGATAATTCAGCCTGTTGATATATTCATACAAATCATACCCATGCGCGCGGGAGAAAATCCTTACATTCAGCCCTTTTTCTTTAAGGTAATCCTTTAAAAGAATTCCCGTCCTGCAAACGGAAAAGAACCAGAAGCTGTAAATTACAATTTCGTCAAACTCAGAAAGGTCATATTTGCTGAGAATTTTCACGCTTTCCTCATACTGACGGGCTGAGCGTTCCTCAAAATATTCACAGAAAACTCTCTTTGAAAGTGAACTGCCTGTGCGCTTTTTATCAGCTTTATATGCCTCTGAGGGCTTAAATATCCTCAATCCGCCGCGGAGCAAATCCCCTGCTCTCGCGATTTTTTTATTCTTCTGAGCGATATTATACGCTTCGGCGTTATCGGGGATTTCACGCGTAATACCCGCCGAGGTGCTCAACTCCTGTGCGAGAATAATTATTTTATCAAACGAACGGCTCAGAAAACCGATTTCATTCCCGATGAACGGCTCAGTACTCCCGTAAGGATAGCCGCTTGTAAGCATTAACAGACATTTTTTCATAAACTCACCTGTGCTTTTAACGATTGTCAACAACAGTATAAATATAACACTTAACGGGCACAATGTCAAATCCACATATATGAAAACACCGCGAAGATTTCTCTCCGCGGTGCAGTTATTTATATCAGTCTTTGTTCTTTTTCTTATCAACGAGTCTGTGAATCGCTTTACCGATTTCAAATACAGGAATTGTTGAAAGAGCAAGTGCTGCTGAAATTGTGAGTTCTTCAAGGTCGAAGCCGTTTGCGCTCCACTGGAACGAAACTTCGTGGATACCGAATACATCACGAAGACCGGGAACATAAATCGCAACAAGTGTAAGAGCTGTTGTGGCGAAGAACGAGCCTACAAGCCACCAGTTCATGTTCTTGAACATACCCTTTGAGAAGAGTGAGCCCTTCTGAGAACGCATGTTGATTGCGCACATCATCTCGGCAAAGTTGACTGTAAGGAATGCCATTGCCATGGCGTTAGCACAATGCTCGCCGTTCATAATGCCTGTGAGTGTGCCTTTTTCAAGGAAGAAGCCGAGGATATAAGAAGCGATTTCGATAATTGCAAGGTAAATGCCCTGCCATACCATGTCAACGCCTGCGCCGTTTGAGAAAATACCGTCTGTTGTCGCACGGGGCTTACGCTTCATGAGGTTGCCTTCCGCTTTTTCCATGCCGAGGGCAAGACCGGGAAGTGAGTCTGTAACCATGTTGATCCAGAGAAGATGAACAGCGTCAAGAATGTTGAAGTGGAAAATTGTTGCGAAGAACATGATAAGAACTTCGGAAAGGTTTGTTGAAAGCTGGAACTGAAGAACTTTA
>JAZUFU010000108.1:0-18950 GCA_045640865.1 Acutalibacteraceae bacterium
AGCTTGAAAAGACAAAAAAACAGAAAAATGTTAAAAGCAGTACATAATCTGTCTGGCGTAAAATCTGTCTGTCAAAAATCAAAAGGCTCAGGGTTACTGCAATCGTTATGTATGGCCAGAAAGAAGTTCTGGTTACAATTGAAGTAATTACGGTTACAAAGAGAGCCATGTAAAGAATTCGTTTTCCTTTTCGCTCCGGTGCCCATGGGGTAGAAACATCCTGTTCTGTTATTTCAATTTTTTCTTTTAAATTTTTTCTATATAGAAAGGCGATAAAGCCAAAAAGGAGAAAAAATGAACCAATCCACAGGGGGCTCATCATTTTAATAAAGGCTGGTGCTGAGATTCCGCTCTGACTGAACAGAAAAAGATTCTGGGGGCTTCCAAAAGGTGTAAGAAGGGAGCCGCGGATTGCTGCTATGTTTTCAAAAGTCAGTACCGGCAGAATATATTTTTCTTTTCCGCCGGCTCTGAAAAGAATGATTGTTAAAGGTACAAAAATAATCAGCGAAACGTCGTTTGTAACAAACATTGACGAAAAGAAAACCGCAAAGACAAAGAAGAAAGAAAGCCCTGCCATTGTGCTGATTTTTTCTGTCAGTTTTATTACAGGCCTGAAAATATTTTCTTTCTTGAAGCCCTCTAAAACGGTGAGCATCATGAAAAGAGTCGCAAGCGTTTTCCAGTCAATATCGTGAAGCAGAGCGGCCGACGGCGGCGTAATAAAAAGCGCGATTACCGCCGCCAGAATCGAGACGCTGAGCATTATATCTTTTTTAAAAAGTGCTATAATTTTCTGCATAATTTTTTTTAGATTATTTTCTGCTTTCAAGATAGTTTTTTCTGCCTGTTTCGTAAAGATTGTTGCCCTGCGAGTCTATGATAACCGTCAGCGGCATATCCTCAACCCACAGCTTTCTCAGAGCCTCCGCGCCTAAATCCTCGTAGGCTATAAGCTCGCATTTTTTGATGCATTTTGCAAGCAGCGCGCCCGCTCCGCCGATAGCTCCGAAATAAACGCCCTTGTATTTTTTCATGGCTTCAATAACCTCGGGCAGTCTCGCGCCCTTGCCTATCATTCCGCGCGCGCCGACGCTCATCGTTGTCGGTGCGTAAGCGTCCATTCTGCCGCTTGTCGTGGGGCCTGCCGAGCCGATAACCTGACCGGGCTGAGCAGGCGTCGGGCCTACATAATAAATCGTCGCGTCTGTCGGGTCGAAGGGCAGTTCCTCGCCCCTTGCGAGAGCCTCGCACATTCTTTTATGGCCTGCGTCGCGTGAAGTGTAGATTGTACCCGTCAGCAGAACGGAATCGCCCGCGTGAAGCGTTTCGGCTTTTTCGGCGGTGAGAGGAAGCATAACTTTTTTCTCCATTTATATAACCTCCGTTTCGTGGCGCGTAACATGGCAGTTGATGTTGATTGCGCACGGCATGCCTGCAATATGAGTAGGCAGAGTTTCAATGTTGAGACCGATAGCCGTTGTTCTGCCGCCGAAGCCCTGAGGGCCGATGCCGAGCTCATTTATTTTTGTGAGCATTTCTGTTTCGAGTGAAGCGTAAAACTCGTCTTCATTGTGAGAGCCCAAAGGACGGAGCAGAGCTTTTTTGGCAAGGAGTGCCGCCTTGTCGAAAGTTCCGCCGATACCTACGCCGACAACCATCGGAGGGCAGGGATTCGGCCCCGCATTCTCAACGGTTTCTATGATAAAATCCTTGATTCCCTGCAAGCCTGCGGACGGCTTGAACATGCGGATTGCGCTCATGTTTTCACTGCCGAAGCCTTTGGGAGCGACGGTGATTTTAACGCTGTCGCCGTCCGTTATTTCCGTATAAATCATGGCAGGCGTGTTGTCGCCCGTGTTGCCTCTGCGTACGGGGTCTTTCACAACGGATTTTCTCAGATAACCCTCTGTGTAGCCCTTGCGGACGCCCTCGTTTACGGCGTCATTGAGATTGCCGCCCGTGAAGTGAACATCCTGCCCGATTTCAAGAAAAACGCACGCCATGCCTGTGTCCTGACAGATCGGCACATTTTCGCTGTCCGCGATTTCAAAATTCTCGATTATGTTGTCGAGGACTTTTTTTGCGATTTCGCCGTCCTCACATTCGCGGCAGTTTTTAATCGCGCAGCGTACATCCTGCGGCAGATGACGGTTGGCGTTAATGCAGAGCTTCGCAACCGTTTCTGTTATAATTTTTACATCAATTTCGCGCATAAGATTACCTCAGATTTGTTTTTTTATTTTGTTATTGTTTAAAAGTAAATTTATCAGCTTTTTGTCAGCAAAGTTCATAATTGCCGAGAATGCCACTGTTGAAGCGCACACCGCGATAAAGAACAATAAGAAATGACTGTGAATAAAAGCGATTTTCTGAAATATAAAGATGAAAAATCCGTGATACAGATAAATCTCGTAAGAAATTTTACCGAGAAAGTCGGAAACGATATTGTTAAACTGAAATATCGGCACAACAGAAATTACAACCAGCACAAAAAATGCACTTTGGAAATTTGAAGAAATCACATAAGCGGCATAAGAAAGTTTCGACAGTAAATCAATATTGTTAAAGACGGGTATAAGCAGTGCGGCTCCGAAAAATCCGACAACGCAGACGGGAATAATATAGTACTTTTTAATTTTATCTATGTCATACAGCCTGTACGCGATTCCGAAAACAAAGGAAAGATTTGAAATAAACCAGTAATCGTTTTTTTCTGTATAAAGCAGAACCTCAAGGGCGGTGAAGGCAGCCATCAGAATAACCAGTATTAACATATTGTGCCTTTTGAAAAGTCTGAAGCTTATCCAGAAAAGCAGATACATAAAAAACACTGCAATAACATACCAGGAAAACGAAACTATGCTGTTTTGACCGATGAGACACATCAGCAGATATTTCGGCGTAAAATCTGTGCCGTTTGCAATCTTAACGGGAATGTATATAATGTTTGCAATAAGATAAGGAATGAGCAGCTTAGTAAATCTGGTTTTCAAAAATCCGTTAAAATAGTTTTCTTTGCATTTGTATCCGTGAGCAATTCCGTAGCCCGATAAAAAGAAAAAAACGGCAACAACAAGCCAGCCGAGACAAAACTGGTTTAAAAAATAATTGTCTGAGCCGAAAGCACTTATACAATGCGTCAGAATAATAAGAACAGCAGAGATTCCCTTTATTTCTGTAGTATTTTTCAGGCTTAATCCGCCGTTATTTTTTTTAAACAAAAAACTGCCTGATAAAATAAAATAGATAATTATTCCAAAAAGAGATTTCATAAATCCTCCGGAGAAAAGCTATGTTTACTTATTGCTTTCGTCAGCTTTTCTGTATTCGAGAATATCGCCCGGCTGGCAGTCGAGAGCCGCGCAGAGCTTCGCAAGGGTAGAGATTTTAATCGCCTTTGCCTTACCGTTTTTGAGTATGGAAATGTTTGCCATGGTGATGCCAACGCGCTCCGAAAGCTCGGTAACGCTCATCTTCCTTTTTGCGAGCATAACGTCAATGTTAATAATAATCTGATCTTCCATTTTATCACCTCATATTGTCAAGTCGGACTGCTCCTGCAGAGCGGCGGCTGATTTAATAAGCTGGGAAAGTCCCTCGGCGCAGATTGCGATTGCCGCGCCTATGCAGACAACGACAAGCGAGCAGATGAATACAAGCGGATGGGTAAGTCCCGGACGGCCAAATCCCATAAGTATGTTGCCTATAAGAACCCACAGAGCATCTGCTCCCGCGCAGAGAGCTATGCCGTGAAGTCTGCGCGCGTTGTTGAGGCAGAATGGCTGTCCTCTGCCGATGTCTTTTGCGGTGAACCACGAATACATCAGCGCGGGGATAACGGGAACTGCGGTTGTCCAGATAAACGCGAGCCACGGAGTTTTGATTGATGAAATTTCTTCAACCTCAGAGACAAGGAATATCAGCGACAGAGCCGAAAGAATCGCGAAGGCAAGCAGCCCCATGATAATTATGATAAATTTTAACCAGCGTGAAATTTTTTTATGCGACATGATTATTCTCCTTTTTCTTTATGAAACAATAAATTATCTGACCGACGGCGCAGATTGCACAGCCGATAAAATAGCAGACAATATCCTCAAACGCGAAGGACGTTCCCATGGCGGTTGAAAGAATCGGATTGTCTGAAAATCCGAGCAGCTCAACATAGTTGAAATACTGCCCGACCTCCACAAGGCAGGCAAAAATGAAAATCCACAGCGGCAGCAGCTTTATTCTGTCGGGGAAAATCGTCCTCACAAGGCAGTAGAGCAGGATAACCACCAGCACATCGCCGACATACGGGCGGATGAAATTATCGTGGCAGTAAAGAGCGATAACGACCTCGGTTGCCAGCAGAATGAGAAAAGCCGCAAACCATAAAATTCTTTTTTTCATTGGCATATCTCCTTTCAATAAGAGAGTATATACCATAAAAATAAATTTGTCAATATAAATTTATCGAATTACAATAAAATTTTTGTTTCATTAAAACAGACTGACAAATTACACTTAAAATGTCAGTCTGTTAAGCTTTATTATCAGAGTATTCAGTCTTCGGCGGCAGTGCTTGTGGTTTCGGCTGACGGATAGCTTACTGTTACGCAAAATTCCTTGTCATTATCGTCAGTTGCGCTGTTGTAAGTTTTACCTTTCGGACCGTTGACTATAACGTTTTCAAAAACAAGTTCGGTTAATTCTTCGTCTTCAAGCTTTATGGGGTCGCTGTATGCAGGAAATCCCTGACCGCTCACGCCTGTGCCGCCCAGACGCATGCTTTTTATGCTGTCATTGGTTTTGCCGTTTACGCTTTTGAGGTTGAAGTATGCGGTAATATCTGCTACGTAACGGTTTTCTATACAGTACTCAAAAATTTTATTGCTTTTGTCGGCAGTGTCATAGTATATTCCCGTAATTTCAACTTTAATTACATCGTCTCTGTAAAGAAATTTATCGCCCTTGAGGTTACAGTCGGCCTGAGCATAGCCGTCAGGCACATCTCCTGCGTATCCTACATACATATTCACAACCGAATCGGGTTTTACCGCGGATCCGCCGTCATAGTAATTGGTGAAAAAATAAATTGGAATAAGAATCAGAATCGCGACTATAAAAGAAATAACTCCCTTAAAGATTTTTTTATCCTGTTCCTCGGAGCTTTCATCGCTTTCAGAATTTTCATATTTTTTACCGAGCCTATCATCGAAGCTGTTTTCGTTGCTGATTTTACGGCTTTCTTCAATCTGATCCATGCTGAATCTCGCTCCGCAGCCGGGGCAGAATTCGTGATTTAATATATTAACTATGCCGCCGCAGTATTCGCAGGTAACCAGAACCTGCTGTTCAT
Source organism: Acutalibacteraceae bacterium (assembly GCA_045640865.1). Lineage (GTDB taxonomy): Bacteria > Bacillota > Clostridia > Oscillospirales > Acutalibacteraceae > CAG-488. Next base: position 5,348 of record JAZUFU010000108.1, read on the forward strand.
TTTTTGCCATACAAATTATCCTTTCGGTTTTTACTCCGCATCTGAATATAAATCGGTCGTTATGCAGACGGGCTCAAAGTCTTCATCATCAACGCTGTTGTAAATATATTCATCGTTATTGCTGTCATACACTGAAATACAACTTACAACAAGCTTTTCAACCTGAACGGTATCTGACGGCAATATACTGCAATATCCGCTGTATGAATATCTGCCGTAAAGCGTTTCCTCAACGACTGAATCACTGCCGTCTGCTGCTGAGTATTTAAACTGAACAGTTACATCTGAATCTGAGTTGTTTTCCATATAATATTGAAGCAGGGTTTTCCCGTTGTATGAGTCGGCGTCTTCGTTTGTGTAAAATCCCGTCGCGGTGATGTTGATTTCTCCGTCATCATAGATCGTGGAATTTCCGGGAATACCGAAAGATGCCTCTGTATAACCCTCAGGGATTTCATCGGATGTAAAATCAATATCATATTCATCGTCGGATTCCCAGAAGGAATTTCCTTCATAAGAATAAGGTTCATCGTAATCTGTTACGTCAACGCTTTCAAAGATAAATGCAATGACGATGATAAGAATGCTGATTACAGCGAACACGACAATAACCGATGAAAACGGACTTTTACTCTTTTGCGGCGCGGTCTGCTTCGGCTCTGATGTGTAGCTCTTCGCAGGGGAATATCCTGCGGTGTAGTTTTTGATTACACTGCTTTCTTCTTTGTAGAATTTTCCTCCGCAGCTCGGGCAGAAACTGTTGCTTAATGTGTTGAATTTTTCACCGCAGAAGTCGCAGGTCGTAATCAGAGCTTTTGAGCCGCTGCTTGATTTGCGGTTTTTCTTTTCGATCTGAGAAATTTCTTTTTCAATGTCATCAGCTTTTGCTTCCTTGTTGATTTTATATCCTGCAAAAATAACAGCTATGACAGCGAGAACAGCAATAATTACAGTTGTTAGCATATTCATTCCTCCCGCCCATATTATAATCTGCAAAACAAATTGTGTCAATTTTAATTTATTAAATTACAATGAATATTCTGTAAATTCTGTAAAAAACCGACATTTCCGATTTTTGGAAATGCCGGTTTACTGTTTTTATTTAATTATGCCTGTTTTGAAGCTCGAATCCGCGGCGAATATAGTCTTCGGAAAGTGATGACTGCATTATAAGCTGAAACGCCTTATGCTGCCAAGAAAAAGCCCGCAGACCGAAGCCTGCGGGCAAGTTGTTGTTATCAGTCGTTTGTGTAGGGAAGAAGAGCTATCTGACGAGCACGCTTAATAGCTGTTGTAAGAGCGCGCTGATGAGCTGCGCATGTACCTGTTACACGACGAGGGAGAATCTTCTCTCTGTCGGAAGTGTACTTGCTGAGCTTATTGATGTCTTTGTAGTCGATGTAGTCAACTTTATCTACACAGAAAGAGCAAACCTTTTTACGTCCTTTTCTGTTGGGACGGTTGCTTTTATCGTAAGCCATTTAAAAAACCTCCTATTTAAGTTAGACGGCGATAATCAGAAGGGAAGATCGTCGTCCTCAGAAATTTCCTCAAAATCACTTTCACTTCCTGAAGTGAATGAGGGAGCAGGAGCAGCGGGTGCCGCGGGAGCTGAGTAGCCGCCTGTTGTGCCTGATTCTGCTTTTGAGCCGCAGAAGCTGGCGTTGTCAACAACGACCTCAACCGCCTTGCGCTTGATACCGTTTTTGTCTTCGTAAGTGCGGGTCTGAATGTTGCCCGTAATAGCTATCATTGAGCCTTTCTGGAAATATCTTGTGATAAATTCCGCAGTGTTTCTCCATGCGACGCAGTCGATGAAGTCAGCCTGTCTCTGCTCACCCTGCTTAGCGTAAGCACGGTCAACAGCTATTGTGAAAGAAGCGACGGAAACCCCTGTTCCTGTGCTGCGAAGCTCGGGTGTTGCCACGAGTCTTCCCATAAGAACTACGTTGTTAATCATCAGGATTATCCTCCTTACTTCTTAATGATGAGAGCACGAAGAACACCGTCTGTGATTTTAACAATACGGTCAAGCTCTGCGGGGAATTCGGGTTCACATTCATAGTTCATAAGAACATAATAGCCCTCGGTCTCGTCTTCGATTTCGTAAGCAAGCTTGCGCTTACCCCACTCGTCAACGCTCTCGAGAGTACCGTTAGCAGAAACAAGATTCTTCATCTTCTCAACAAGAGCTGTTGTTGCCTCTTCACCGTTTTTGAGTGAGAAAAGGAACATAGTTTCGTATTTAACCATCTCTGAAGCACCTCCTTTTGGACATAATGGGCGCTTTCGCGCCAAGGATGTGGCATAAAATTTACCACGGACAGTAATTATAGCAAAAGAATACTGTGTTGTCAAGGATTTTCTTGATTTTTATTGAGCAGTTTTTTATAGGATAAATCCATACCTATTGCGCCGAGGGGAGCGGTAACGAGAATTGACAGCACCGCCACGGAAAGCACGATTTTGCCGCACGGAAGCCCTAAGGACAGCGGCACGGAGCCGATAGCTGCCTGAACTGTCGCTTTCGGAAGGTAAGCGATAACACAGTAGAGCTTTTCTTTCATGTTGAGCTTTGTGCCGACCAAGCACAGAAGCACGCCGACGGAGCGGAAAACGAGGGCGATTATTATAAGTATCAGTGCATTTACCCCTGCGCCGAGGGTGTATCTTATATCCACTGCCGCGCCGACGAGCACAAACAGTATAACCTCCGCCGCGAGCCACATTCTGCCGTATTTTGCCGAAAGGTCGTCGGAAACGGTTTTGCGGCATCTCATCTGAATAACGCACGCCATGCTCATGATTGCGAGAAGTCCAGAGACGGAAACGATGCCCTCAAGGCGGTCTTCAATCGCCATGAGCAGAAAAGCCGCGCCGAGTATGACTATCACTTTGAGGCTCTGCCTTATCGGCTTTTCTTTTTTGTGGGCGTATTCAAAAATTGCCGCGAGGATAAATCCGAACACCGCGCCGAGGAGAATGCCGAGGATTATCGAAACGGGAATGTTTACAAAATCCATGATTTTTGCCGTGCCGCCCTGAGCCATGCTCACAAAGGTTGAGAAAAGCACGATTACAAAAACATCGTCTAGGGACGCGCCTGCTAAAATGAGCTGAGGAATCTGCCTGTCTGTTCCGTAGCCGTTTTCCATGAGCTCAACCATTCGCGGCACAACAACGGCAGGCGAAACCGCGCCGAGCACCGCGCCCATGACAAGAGCCTCGATAAGATTTACGCCGAGCATTTTCGGCGCGAGGGCGGCAAAAGCTCCGATTTCAAACAGCGCAGGCAGGAACGACATCAGAATTGCAGGTCTGCCGACTTTTTTGAGGTCTGAAATATTCAGCGAAAGACCTGCCTTTATAAGAATGATAATCAGCGCCATCTGCCTTAATTCCGACGATATGCCGAGAATCGACGGATCGAGAAAGTCGAGCACAAACGGCCCTAAAACTATGCCCGTAACGAGCATTCCGATAATGCGCGGCAGTCTGATTTTTTTGCATATCAGAGCCATGGCGAGACCGATTAAGAAAATCAGCGAGAGAGATGTAAGCATAAAAACACTCCTTAAAATGCAGAAAAGCCGACAGCTTCTGCGTAAAAATGCAGAAGTCATCAGCTTTAAAAGCGGTTTCGGTTGCCCGTGGGAGAACTTCATTCCCGTAAGTTGTATTATACTGCGCTTTTCTGAAAAATCAAGAGTTATTCTTCAACTTCTTTTTTTCTGTAAATATCAACAGGATTTCCGTCTGCTGTGTGCCAGTCAGTCCAGCCGTTGGTTGACTGATTGATTACAATTACCCCTGCAAAACTCGGAGAACAGGCACCAAGTTCAAAATCCTCAAGAAGTTTTCCGTTGGAATCAATTGGAATCGACAAACGTAATAACTTTGCCTTTTGCGATACGCCGACATTTTCTGATGTTCCGAGTATGCTGCCTTTCAGCAAAGTCCAGTTTCCGTTTACAACTTTTGCTTTAGCTGAAACGGTTTTATTATTATCAGATTTTTTCTTTCTTTTGAATGTATATACTCCGTCTGGTATGAGTTTACCTTTAGTGTTGTCGGTGGCATTGTCAAATATAGTTTCTTTGGTTTCATCTTTCGGATAAATAACCGTACCGTCAAACGAAGCCAAGAGCTGAGTGGCTATATCTTTATCCAAAGCGAAAAGCTCTGTGTCAGATACTCTGCTTTTTTCAAAAATTGTGTGAAGCAGAGTTTCTTTGTCGTCATAATCTTCAACTTCTATTGCAAATTCTCTTTTCAGAGCGGTTACATTTCTATATCCGTTATGCTCTAATTCATACATACGCTTTTCAAAATTAGCTGAACCTGCTTTGCCGATTTTCACCAATCCCGGCACGGCAGTTGTCATTAAATAAATAATACCTTTTGACATTTTGCCTGCTCCTTTTTATGAATTTGCTTCTCTTTCCCTATCGTATTTTTTATTCCTGTAATAAATGATTATGCCGAAAAGCACCATGCAGAAATTGAGAATATAGAAAAACCACACATACCACGGGGTCTGTATTCCGTTCGCGAGCTTGATTATTTTCGCCGTTATTCCCGCCACATAGCCTATATCTATAAGATAGTAAAACACTATGCTTGTGCCCTTTGTTGTCTTTGATTTCAACAGTTTTCTGATGTTTATCGGCCACGAAATGCCGAAGCTGAGTATCATTGCCGCCTCAAAAATATCCGCCATGTTTATCCCTCCGTAATTAAGTCTGCCTTAATATATCATAAATTCAAAAGGATTTCCATATTTTTATAATAAAAACTTTGACATATTTTGCGACTTCATATATAATGGTAATATATTTTTTAACGGAGGAATCACTATGAGTAAATATACTATCGGCGTTGACTTCGGCACAGCTTCGGGCAGAGCCGCTATCGTTGACGTCAAAACAGGCGAAGAGCTTGCGGACAGCACATTTGAATACCCCCACGGCGTCATGGACGACACTCTCCCCGACGGAACGAAGCTCGGCTTTGACTGGGCGCTTCAGTATCCCCAGGATTATCTTGATGTTTTCTACAACACAATCCCTGCGGTCATGAAGGAAAGCGGCGTTTCACCCGACGATGTTATCGGTCTGGGCGTTGACTTCACAGCCTGCACAATTCTCCCCGTCAAGAAGGACGGCACACCTCTTTGCATGATGGAAAAATATAAGAGCGAGCCCAACGCTTATGTTAAGCTGTGGAAGCATCACGCGGCTCAGGACAAGGCAAACCTCATCAACGAGAAAGCCGACGAAATGGGCGAGGAATGGATAAAGCGTTACGGCGGCAAGGTTTCGAGCGAATGGGAGCTTCCCAAGGCATGGCAGATTCTCGACGAATCCCCCGAAATCTATGACGAGGCTGACTATATCGTTGAGGCGGCTGACTGGGTTGTATGGCAGCTCTGCGGAGTTCTCGGTAAAAACACCTGCTGCGCGGGCTACAAGGGACTCTGGCACAACAAGGACGGCTATCCCTCAAAGGAATTCTTAAAGGCACTTGACCCCCGCCTTGAAAACTTTGTTGAGGATAAGCTCAACTTCCCGATTGTTCAGCTCTGCGACAGAGTAGGCGGACTCACCGCTGACATGGCGGCTAAATTAGGCCTTAACGAGGGCATGACGGTTACAACCGCGATTATCGACGCTCACGTTGCAGTTCCTGCTGTTAAAATCACAAAGCCCAATATTCTTCTTGCCATAATGGGTACGTCAACCTGCCACATTCTCGTTTCTGAGGAGGAGCATCTTGTTCCGGGTATCAGCGGCGTTGTTGCGGGCGGCGTATATCCGAATCTTTATGCTTATGAAGCAGGTCAGGCGTGCGTAGGCGACCACTTCTCATGGTTTATCAAAAACTGCGTTCCCGCGTCCTATGTTGAGGAAGCTGAGAAGCAGGGCATGAACATACATAAATATCTGCGCTCAAAGGCTGAAAAATATAAACCCGGCGAAAGCGGACTTATCGCCCTTGACTGGTGGAACGGCAACAGAAGCATTCTTGTTGACGGCGACCTCACGGGCATGATGCTCGGCATGACGCTTCAGACAAAGCCCGAGGAAATGTACCGTGCTCTTATTGAGGCAACAGCATACGGCACAAGAAAGATTGTTGAAACATATCAGAACAACGGCGTTAAGGTTGACGAAATCATCGCTTCGGGCGGTATCAGCCAGAAAGACCCCATGACAATGCAGATTTACGCTGACATTCTTAATATGCCTATCAAGATTGCGGGCACAACTCAGTGCGGCGCGCTCGGCAGTGCGATTTATGCGTCTGTTGCGGCAGGCGAGGAGAACGGCGGCTACAGCGATATTTTCACAGCCGCAGGCGCAATGGGCAAACTTAAAGATACTGTTTATACTCCCATTAAAGAAAACGCTGAGATGTATGACAAGCTCTATGAGGAATACAACATTCTCCACGATTATTTCGGCACAGGCGTAAACGATGTCATGAAGCGCCTTAAGAATATCAAGAAGAGCATCTGACAGATAATTCTTCTTGACTTTGTGCCGTGAAAGTGGTACTATTAGTGAGGATACAAAAATTAAGACCTGCCCCGAAGGCGGGTCTTTTTTCGTCCTCAGAAATATAAAATAAGGATGAGATTTATGAATTACGACGTTATAATTGTCGGAGCGGGTCCGGGAGGAATTTTCTCCGCGTACGAGCTTGTAAAGGCTCAGAAAAATCTTAAAATCGCCGTGTTTGAGTCGGGCAATTCCCTTGAAAAAAGACGCTGCCCCATTGACGGCAAAAAGGTGAAATCCTGCGTCGGCTGCCCCACCTGCGCCATTATGAGCGGCTTCGGCGGAGCAGGCGCATTCTCTGACGGAAAATATAATATCACAAATCAGTTCGGCGGCACGCTTTATCAGTATGTCGGCAAGGAGGAAGCTCTTGAGCTGATGAGATATGTCGATGAAATAAACATGGCTTACGGCGGCGAGGGCACGAAGCTTTATTCCACCGCCAACACGAAAATCAAAAAACAGTGCCTTGAAAACGGACTTCATCTGCTCGACGCGCAGGTTCGTCATCTCGGCACGGATATTAACTATGTTGTTCTCGAAAATCTTTATAACGAGCTTAAAAAGAGCGTTGATTTTTATTTCAATTCTCCCGTTTCGGGCGTTGAAAAACTTGAGGACGGCGGATACATTGTCAAGGCGAAAAACGGCGATTTTGAGTGCAGAAGCTGCATAATTTCCGTCGGCAGAAGCGGCAGCAAATGGATGGAAAAAATCTGCACGGAAATGGATATTCCAACGAAGTCAAACCGCGTTGACATCGGCGTAAGAGTGGAACTTCCCGCGGCTGTTTTTTCTCATCTTACAGATGAGCTTTATGAAAGCAAAATCGTTTATCGTACGGAAAAGTTCGAGGACCTTGTGCGTACATTCTGCATGAATCCCAACGGCGTTGTCGTCAACGAAAACACAAACGGAATCGTTACGGTCAACGGACACAGCTATGAGGATAAATCGAAGCACACCGAAAACACAAACTTCGCTCTGCTTGTCAGCAAGCATTTTTCAGAGCCGTTCAAGGACAGCAACGGCTACGGCGAGAGCATCGCACGCCTTTCAAACATGCTCGGCGGCGGAGTTATCGTTCAGCGCTTCGGCGACCTTGTGAGGGGCAGAAGAAGCACCGTCAGCAGAATAGACGAAAACTTTGTAACGCCCACTCTTTCGGCAACGCCGGGCGATTTGAGCCTTGTTATTCCCAAAAGAATACTTGACGGAATTATCGAAATGATATATGCTCTTGATAAGATTGCTCCCGGTACGGCAAATGACGACACACTCCTTTACGGCGTTGAGGTCAAGTTCTACAACATGGAGGTTGAAATTGGCGAAAAGCTCCGCACGGTCTATCCGAATTTTTATGTAATCGGGGACTGCTCAGGCGTTACTCATTCCCTTTCTCATGCGTCGGCAAGCGGCGTGCAGGTGGCAAGGAACATAATAGAAGAACTCTGATATATTTCGGGAGGGAACAGTATGAAAAAGTATGATGTAATCGTTGTCGGCGGCGGCTTTGCGGGCTGCGCGGCGGCTCTTGCGGCGGCGAGAAACGGTTGTGAGGTGCTAGTGCTTGAGCAGGCAGGCGCGCTCGGCGGCGCGGCGAACAACTGCCTTGTCAATCCGTTTATGCGCAACGCGACAAAAATCCACAAAGAGAACGGCGAGACAGAAAGGCTCGAGCTCAGCCGCGGAATTTTTGCCGAAATCTGCGAAAAGCTCAAATCAATGGACGCCATGAACGGCATTACTTTCCATGAGGAATATCTCAAGCTGATTCTTGACGATATGCTTGAAGAAGCGGGCGTTGATGTGCTGTTCCATGCCACACTCTGCGAGGTAAATGTTGAAAACGAAAAGCTCGAAAGCGTTACGGTTATCACGAAAAACGGCAAAATCACATTTGAAGCAAAACAGTTTATCGACTGCACGGGCGACGCTGATTTAGCTGTTATGAGCGGCTGTCCCTATCACCTCGGCAGACCGTCAGACAATCTCTGCCAGCCCATGACGCTGTGCTTCCGCATTGCGAATGTTGATGAGGACGAATTTTTCACTCCCGAATGTAATGCGCAGAGACAGGCGATTTATAAACGCTGGCAGGAGGAGGGCAAAACCTCCAATCCGCGTGAAAATATCCTGCTTTTCCGCACAATGGTCAAGGGTGTTGTCCACTTCAACACAACGCGCGTTGTCAAGAGAAATCCCGTTGACCCATTTGATGTTTCGTGGGCTGAACGCGAGGCAAGAAGACAGATGTATGACATTTACAGAATGCTGAAAGAGGAGCTTCCCTCATTCAGAAACGCGCAGATTATATCCTCCGCCGCGTGGATAGGCGCGCGTGAGAGCCGCATGATTGACGGCGAGCATCTGCTCAACGAAGAAGAGCTTAAGAACTGCACTGTTTTCCCCGACGCTATTGCCGCGGGCAACTATGACATTGACATTCACAACCCCGAGGGAAGCGGCACATCTCACTATTATTTCCCCGACGGCGAGTATTACACAATTCCTTACAGAAGCCTTATTCCCAAGGGAATAAGCAACCTCCTTGTTGCGGGCAGATGTATTTCCTCCACCCACGAGGCGCAGGCGTCATACCGCATTATGCCGATAGTCTGCTGTTTAGGCGAGGCGGCGGGAACAGGCATGGCTGTCGCAGTTAAAAACAACTGCACACCCAAAGAAGCGGATATAAAAGAAATTCAGAAAATCCTCCTCGATAACGGAGCGTTTTTGGGGTAAAATATAAATCCTTCTGTCAGGCGGAGGTGTATTATGACTGAGCAGGAACTCATGAAATTAACTCCGGGCGAATTAACCGATTTAGGGATTTGCCCTACCTGTTTTAACAGAAAACATAACGGTGTTTTATACGGTGATGACAGCGATAAACTTCTGTATAAAGACGAAGACATAGAATGTTTTTTCGTCGGGAATCCGAGAGCTGACGGTCATATGTGTATCGCATCGATAGAGCATTATCATGACATGAGCGAAGCCTCCGATTCGCTTAATGAAAAAATAATCCGATATGCCAAGTGCTTTATGAACATTATCAAAGAAGTTTATCAATGCGAGCGGGTGTATATGTGCACCATGTGTGATGGACCCAACAATCATTACCACATTCAGCTTATTCCGAGATACAGCTGTGAAAAGCGCGGAAGCGGTAACTTTGTGAAGCCCAGAAAAAACTATGTATATGACGAAGAAAAATTCAACGCTGTAAAAAATCGGATTTCGGAATACAGCAGAAAACAGCTTTAATGCCAAAAATCAGCCCTTATGACAGAAAAATCAAGTCATAAGGGCTTTTTTTATTCTTTGGTTGTCGAAGTTGTCGTGCCTGAATCAGTTGTGCTTTCATCCGAATCGGGCATCATTTCGCTTATGTCGGACTTCATTTCATCAATGGTCGTTTTCACGTCGTCGGCAAACTCGTCCGCCGCCTGTGAGAGGTTTGTGGTGCTTTTTGTGGTACTTTCTGTTGTGCTTTTGTCGTCATCCGCGTCTTTTTTGCCGCAGGCGGTGAAAGCACCCGCCGCAATAAGCATAAAAGCGGTCAGAACAGGCAATAATTTCTTCATGTAGAATTCTCCTTTTAAACTGTTTTTCTGCTTGTCTTCAATATTATCTGCCGATTTTGTTCCTGTTATTCAAATCACTCAGATTACAGCGCAAAATTTATTAAAAAAACTTCAATTTTCTTGCAAAAAATGATGACAAATTGCCTTATATATGATATAATAAAACAATAATAATATGAGAATCTTTTGTTAAGGAGCTACTGATATGGCAAACACTTCTGAAATACTCGGCATAATAATCAAAAACATGGTCGCAACGGCGGATAATTACGGCTTCAGGGTAATCGTACCCGAGGGAACGGAGAAGGGCGCGGCTCCCGTAAGCGTTCAGAACGGCAAATACACCGTCAACTTTGCGGGCGATAAGGGAACCTTCAAAATTGAGGTTTCCGATAAGAAAATTTATCTTAAATGCTCGGCGGCTCAGTTTGAAAACGCGGTTGAGGAAGATTATGCTCAGCAGTCAGCAGGTCTTTTTGAAGAAGAAAACATTACTGATAAAGACATCCGCTACATGGCGAATGAATTTAACGAAACAATAACCAAAATCTACGGCAAGGGCAAAAAATCACAGAGCACAAAGCTCCCCACTCCCGTTTCAAAGGCGGCGGCAAGAAGCGGCTCGGTTTATTTCGACACAGTTACTCTCGCCGCGAGAATGGTTGCGATTTATCCCGAATGCAAGGACGCATACAAGGCGAATGTTGAAAGATACGGCGAATTCCTCCCCGAGGATTTCTTCCTTAACCACTGCAACAAATGCGTTATCGACACAATAAGAGAGAACAATCCGCAGAAGATGAAAAAGCTCTTCAACTGCCTTAACGAGATTTATAACGACGGCACGAACGAGGTCCAGAGTATAATCGTTATCACAATCCTCGGCAGCATCAACAATGATGAGCAGCTTCTGGCAAACTGCGTTGACTATATGCAGGACATGACGCTGGCGGTAATCGAGGCAAACAAATACCTCTCAAAGAGCAAATCTTCAAGAGAGAAGCTCGCAAAGCCGCCCATATACAGAGCAAAAAGGCAGAAGAAAAAGAGTCCGCTTCTTGAGCAGTTAGGTATGTAAACGGAGGATAAGATTTTGGAAAACATTGAAAACGAAAACATCGAAGAAATAGAAGAAATCGAAGAAGCTCCGGCGGAAAAGCTCATTGAGGACCTTTCTGACGAGGATATCGACACCGCCGTTACCGAGGAATACGGCGCTGACCAGATTCAGGTTCTTGAGGGACTTGAGGCTGTCCGCAAACGCCCCGGTATGTATATCGGCTCAACAGGACCTAAAGGACTTCATCACCTTGTTTATGAGATAGTCGATAACTCAATCGACGAGGCTCTCGCAGGCTTCTGCACTCATATTGAGGTTGAGATTTTACCCGGCAATGTTATCACCGTCCGCGATAACGGACGAGGAATCCCCGTCGGTCTTAACGAAAAAATGGGACTTCCCACCGTTACGGTTGTTCTTACCGTCCTCCACGCAGGCGGCAAGTTCGGCGGCAGCGGATATAAAGTATCGGGCGGTCTTCACGGCGTAGGCTCGTCTGTCGTCAACGCTCTTTCCGAGTGGATGGAGGTTGAGGTATCAAGAGAAGGTCATGTCTGGGCTCAGCGTTTTGAAAGAGGCAACGCCGCAAACGACCTTACCGTTATTGCCGACACAGACGAAACAGGCACATTTATCAGATTTAAGGCAGACCCCGAGGTTTTCACAGAAACAACAGAGTATGACTTTGACGTACTCCAGAGAAGACTTCGCGAATCCGCATTCCTCAACGCAGGGCTTTCAATCACACTCACAGACAAGAGAGACGCCGACAACATTGTTGAGCAGGTTTACTGCTACGAGGGCGGTCTTTCAAGCTTCGTTGAGTATATCAACAACTCAAGAGGCCTTACTCCTCTTCATCAGAAGCCCATTCATTTCTCGGCTTCCAAGAACGACAGATTTGCCGAAATCGCTCTTATGTATAATGACGGCTATAATGAAACAATGCTTTCGTTTGCCAATAATGTTAACACAATCGACGGCGGTACTCACGAAACAGGCTTCAAAAATGCGCTGACGAGAGTATTCAACGACTACGGTAAGAAATACAACATCTTAAAGGACGGCGACAAGAAGCTCTCGGGCGACGATGTAAGAGAGGGACTTGTGGCGGTTATCAGCGTCAAGCTCACAGAGGCTGAGTTTGAAGGTCAGACCAAAGGCAAGCTCGGCAACACGGATATCACAGGTCTTGTTTATTCAACTGTTTATGAAAAGCTCATGACCTATTTTGAGGAAAATCCGTCTGTCGCAAAAGCAATTTTCTCAAAGGCTCTCGATGCTTCACGCGCAAGAGAGGCGGCAAGAAAGGCAAGAGACCTTGCCCGCCGCAAGAGCGCGCTTGAAAGCAATGCTCTGCCCGGCAAGCTCGCTGACTGCATTGAAAAAAGCGCGGAAAACACCGAAATATATATCGTCGAGGGAGATTCCGCGGGCGGCTCTGCAAAAGAGGGCAGAGACCGTTATTATCAGGCAATTCTTCCCCTCTGGGGCAAAATGCTCAATGTTGAGAAATCACGCCTTGACAAGGTTATCGGAAACGATAAGCTCAACCCCGTTGTTATGGCTCTCGGCACAGGCATAGGCGATGACTTTGACATAAACAAATTAAGATACAACAAAATCGTTATTATGGCGGATGCCGATGTTGACGGTGCGCATATCTGCACACTGCTTCTCACATTCTTCTTCCGCTACATGAGACCGTTGATTGACGAAGGTCATGTTTATATCGCTCAGCCGCCGCTTTTCAAAATAAGCAAGGGCAAAAAGCATTTCTACGCTTTCTCTGATGAGGAGCGCGATGAATACATTGAGGAGCTCGGCGGAAGCTGTGATATTCAGCGATACAAAGGTCTTGGTGAAATGGACCCGAAACAGCTCTGGGAAACAACCATGGACCCGAAAACAAGAATCATGCTCAGAGTCGAGCTTGAGGATGCTATCGCCGCCGACGAAACCTTCTCCATTCTCATGGGCGACAAGGTTGAGCCGAGACGCGAATTTATAGAAAAGAACGCCAAATACGTTCAGAATCTTGATATTTAAGAAAGGAGTGGCTTTTTATGGCGAGAAAAGAAGAACGCAGTGATTTTGCGGAACATCTGCTTAATTCCAAGGTCGTTAATGTTGACCTTGACGAAAAAATGAGAAAGTCATTCCTTGACTACTCAATGTCGGTTATTACGGCGCGTGCGCTTCCCGATGTAAGGGACGGTCTTAAGCCTGTTCACCGCCGTATTCTTTACACAATGTATGAGAACGGTCTGTCGCCCGACAAGGCATACAGAAAGTGCGCGGACACAGTCGGTTCCGTTCTCGGCAGATATCATCCCCACGGCGACGCGTCTGTTTATGACGCAATGGTAAGACTTGCCCAGCCGTTCTCAATG
>JAZUFU010000109.1:0-15561 GCA_045640865.1 Acutalibacteraceae bacterium
ATGGCTGTAAGCATCGGCAGACTCAGAGAGGATACACAGTACGACTACAAGTTCGTATGCCTTTCACATAACACCCTCAGAGGCGCGGCAGGCGGCGGCGTTCTTCTCGCGGAGCTTCTCTGCAAGCAGGGTTACATGGACTAATCACAATTATATCGTTAAAAAACACGGATTTTGATTGTATCTTAATCCGTGTTTATTTTTATTTTGGAGGTCTTTTTATTGAGTACGGTTTTCACAGGCTCGGCGACCGCGCTGGTAACGCCATTTGATGAAAACGGAAAAGTAAACTATGAAAAGTTGAAAGAGCTGATAGAATTTCAGATAAAAAACAAAACGGACGCACTTGTTGTCTGCGGAACCACAGGCGAAAGCGCGACGCTGACGGACGAGGAACATATTGAGATTATAAAATTCACGGTAAACTGCGTTGAGAAAAGAGTTCCCGTCATAGCAGGCACGGGGAGCAACGACACAAACCACGCTGTAAGAATGTCCAACGAAGCAGAAAAGCAGGGCGTTGACGGACTTTTGATGGTAACGCCGTACTACAACAAAACCTCACAGGAGGGGCTTATCAGGCACTACGAATACATTTCGCAAAGAGTAAGCACTCCGATAATTGTTTATAATGTGCCGTCGAGGACAGGCGTTGACATACGCCCCGAAACATACGCAGAAATCGCAAAATTCAGGAATATTTCGGGAATCAAGGAGGCAAACGGCAATATTTCGTCGGTTATAAAGACAATGAGCCTTTGCCCTGATATTGATATTTACTCAGGCAATGACGACCAGATTGCGGCGATATGTGCCCTCGGGGGCAAGGGAGTTATCTCCGTGCTGTCGAATATTCTGCCGCTTGAAGCGCACAGAATGGCATCATGCGGAGTAAGGCGAAAAATCAATGAATGTTCTAATTTGCAGAAGCAGTATCTTCCGCTGTGCAATGCGCTGTTCTGCGATGTGAACCCTATACCCGTCAAGGAGGCGATGAATCTCATGGGCATGGATGTCGGAAGATGCAGACTGCCGCTGTGTGAGATGAATAAACAGAAAAAAGAAATCCTCAAAAAAGTGTTGCAGGATTTCGGACTGATTGAATAAAAAACAACGGGACGCCCGGGAGGTCGTCCCCTACAAAATCGGTCTGAGCCGCGTGGTTGTAGGGGTCGTCGTCCTCGGCGACCCGTGGAATTACAATAGATTAAATTATAGAAACAAATACCGTGATTTAAAAATCACAAGAATTCTGCATCGAACATAAAATGATAAAAACCAGCCGTGTTACCCCGAATATAAATTACGGACGGCATTTATCGCACGGCTTATAGCCTTTCTGAATAAGGTCTGCGCGCTTGCCTTTAAAGCTCTGCTTGCAGTCGGGGTTGATGTCTTTTATTCCTGAACAGCCCTGAGAATGGAATCGTTTTGACTTCGTGTTGAGGATATATGTAATATCCGCCTTGGCGTCGGCTTTTGTCGTTTTAACCGTGTCGTCAAGCGCGCTTTTGCCGTTGAGGTAGTTTATCTTAACGCGCGGCTGAACATTGTAGCAAAAAACATTGAAGCATATGCTCTTGCCGTTGTCGTCAAGGGAATATGCCTGTATCTGCACTCCCCTTGCGACAAGCTCCTTATCCTTGAAAATAGGCTTGACACTGTAAAGAACATGGCCTTTTTTCAGCCTTACATACGATGCAACCATATTCTCAAACGGCAGCATACCGTAGTTGTTCATATACTTTGTGCCTGTGATGAGGTTTTTCTCGTTGGCATTTTCGCCCGTGAGCTGATAGCCGATAAGATGGCATCTGTTATAAAGACATTTGTTGTCTATAAAATCATATTCGTAATAATGCCAGCCGGACGGTCTTACGCTGTTTATCGGCTCACGGTCATCTGCGGGCATGGTCTCTTTGCACACAACAGCGGTGGCTGTGCCGCACCTGCCGAGATAGTCGAGCTTCGAGTATGATTCATACGCCTTTTTCTCTTTCTTCGTGTCAAAAGTAGGCTTGTTTTTGTTGACAACAACATACGGCTCGCCGTTGTAGCTCGGGATTTTGCTTCCGTTGATAGTCGCAACATCTGTAACGCCGTTGAAATAATTAACTGTCGGCTTCGTCGTTGTTGTCGTGGTTGTGGTGGTCGTTGTGGTAAATAAATTCTGAACCTCGTCGGGAACTTCAATCTCGGGGAGATAGCCCTCATTTTTCAGATAACCGAGGAGAGATATTATGATAATCGCAACAATGACAATGGCGGCACGCTGAGCTTTATTTTTTTTCTTTTTCTTCTTTTTCTTTTTTACTTTTTTGCCCGTGCCAGCCTGATAAATCACGTGCGCTTTTGATTGTTTATCGCTCATCACTATCCTCCCCTCTTACATAAGTCAGCCGCGTAATGCATTTGTGGGCATAGCCTTCAAAATCTACTGATTCTTCAAGACGGAAGCCCTCGGGCATTTCGAGCTTTTTATCTGACGGATAAGCCTCGTTCCACTTGTAAATATAAATCTTTTCTATTTTTTTCGCATAAGGAGCGATGTTTTTATTCTCAATAAAACAGTAATCCCCTTTTTTCGCTTTTCTTAAAAGATTGTTGTCGATAATGACATCGTAATCCTCAAAAAGCTCGGCGGAAAAAGGCGCGACAAGCACCCTGCCGCCCGAAAGCGACATAAAGTCCTTTACAACCTCGCCGTCCCAGCTCGGTCTTTTACCGTAAAAAGTCATACCGTTTCTGTCGTCAATGCAGACAGCAACTATCATTTTATCACCGCCGTAAATTATCAGTCATTAAGGGAAATGACCTCGTTTTTATAAAGAGAATAAATAACCGTTTCCTTTACGGGAATTCCCGTACATTCAGACAACGCTCTTTCGTACATTTTAAGCTGAGCGGAGTAGCGCGTTTTCAGCTCGGTTATATCCTTAACCCTGTCGGTTTTGTAATCGACAACAACCCATTCGCCATTCTCGATAAAAGCGCAGTCAATATAGCCCTGAACGACAATTTTTTCGTCCGCGCTGAAACCGCTGCCGTAAATCTCGTTCGCACCTGCCGCAAAGGTGATTTTCTTTTCACGCTCGAGCTTCTCTGCGTCTGAAATGCGCTTTGCCGTCTCGCTTGTGAAAAATCTGCCGAGCTTTTCATATTCAAGCAGTTTTTCTTCCGCAGGCGTGATTTTGTTCTGCTCGATCATTTTCTGTGCCTGGGCGCGAACATCTTTTTCGGGTGAGGAATAATCGTAAAACTCCATAAATTTGTGGACAGCCGTTCCCCTTGAAGCACCGCCGTCGCTCCCTTTTGAAAGGAACTGCGGCTTTGCCGTTGCAAAAAACGCCGTAAGCCCCTCGGATTTTTCAAGCTGAGACGGTGAAACCTTGGCAACGAGCGTTGAAAGGTTGGAGTAGGGGTATTCATAATCCGCGCGTGCGCGAATCATGTCAACAAGCGCGGAATCAGCTGATTTTGTATCACCGTTTTCCTCTTTTTCGCTCTCGTCAGATGTAAATTCATCAACCACCTTGAAAAGAAGCGGTGAATCACACGGCAGAGTGTCAACACATCGGCACTCTGAGACAACGGGTGAAACATTGGAATCAAAATGCCTGAGAGACGCGAGCAGAATCATGTCGCTGAAAGAGCCGCATCTCAAAACATTCAGCGGAGCAATACGCTTATTACTGTCGAGCTTCAGCATATATTCCGCGATTTTTTTCTCAGGATTATCATATCTGAGTACGCAGACCATTTTCTCTTTCGCTCTTGTCAGCGCAACATACAAATCACGAAGCTCCTCGGCTCGGTTAGTGCGGGTATGAGCGGTTGTAACCGCGGAATAAGGCAGAGTTTTAAACTTCTTTTCGCCCTCAATGCGCTTGAAGCCGATACCGAAATCGGGCAGATAATCCGCCATTCCCGAAGTGTGCATTTTATTGAACTGCTCTGAGCAGTTGGCGAGAATACATATCGGAAATTCGAGTCCCTTGCTCTTGTGAACAGTCATAAGCCTTACAACATCGGCATTTTCCGAAATCTCATTTGCAACCTCAAAGTCGTCGTTTTCTTTCTCAACTCTGTCGATAAATCTTATAAAGCCCGACAGACCGATATGACCTGAGGTTTCGTATTTCTCTGCATAATCGAGCAGAAGCATAAGATTAGCCGCGCGCTGTGAGCCGTTTGTCATAGCTCTGACGGTGGAAAGATAGCCTGTCGAATCGAGCAGTTCGCGGACAAACTCACCCGCGCCGAGAGTAACACTCAAAGAGCGCAGACGCTTGATTTCATTTATGAAAGAAACGCACTTTCTCTTGCCGTTTTCAGCTCCCTTTTTAACGCAAACCCAGAAGGGCGAATACGGAGAATCGCTCCTCATCTGCGCAAGCTCGTCGGGAGTAAAGCCGAAAACAGGCGAAATCATCGCGCTCAGAAGCGGAATATCCTGTAACGGATTATCGACAACTCTCATTATCGAAAGCACGGTGCGTACCTCCGTTACCGAGAAAAATCCGTCGGCGTTTGACGCATAACAAGGTATTCCCCTCTTTTTAAGCGCGGAGGCATAGACATCCATTTTGTTTTTGGCTGTTCTCATGAGGATGCAGAAATCCCTGTATTTTACGGGGCGCACACCGTCGCCGTCCTTGACGGTAAGACCGCTTTGCATTGCCTTTTCTATGTAATCGGCAATATAGTCTGCCTCATTATCGAGCTTTTCCCCGTCATCGGCGTTTTTAAGAATATGCACCTCGGCGCACGGCTCGTCCGTTTCGGGATAGCTCGCCTTAGGCTTCAGCTCCTCGTTTATGTCATAGTCAATGTCGCCAGTTTTCTCGCTCATAAGCTGAGTGAACAGGAAATTTACAAAGTCCGTAACGCCCTTGCGGCTTCGGAAATTGTAGTCAAGATTTATCCTCGCGGGGTAATTGTCGCCCGTAAAATCGGGGAATGATTTTTTAATTTTAATAAAAATCTCAGGCATCGCAAGGCGGAATTTATAAATGCTCTGCTTAACGTCGCCGACCATGAACAGGTTGTTGCCGTCCTTTGAAAGCACCTTGAAAAGAATGTTCTGCTGTTCGTTGATGTCCTGAAATTCATCAACAAGAATTTCTGTAAATCTCTCTGAAACAGCCTTTGCAAGCTCGGTTTTGACGGGATTCCCCTCCCCGTCAAGCTCCTTTACGAGAAGCCGTATCGCATAAGCGCATATATCCGAAAATTCTGCCGCGTCGGCGTTCTTTTTTATTTCGGAGTATTCCCTGTCAAACTCCCTTACAAGCGTTATCAGCTCAGTTACCGCAGGGCGCAGGAAAGCCATATCCTCCATGAACTCAGCTTCGGAGCAGCAGAGGAACTCGTCCATCTTTTTCAGCTCGTCTTTAGCGGCGTTTCTTGCCGCCTTTGCCTGTTCATATTTGTTATAATCCTTAACACTTACAAGATTTTTAGGAGGATTGTATTCTTTGCGCGCGGCGATAATATCGTCCCAGCCGCCTGTTCTGATTACAGAAATAAACCGCTCATAAAAGCTGATGTCATAGGCAAAGACAGCACCGTTTTTGTCATTCATCTTTTCGCTGAACATATTTTTATGCTCTTGCAGTCTCGTCAGATGATATGTGCTGACTTCAGCCAGATAATCAGTAAGATATCTGCCCCACCGCGTTTCTTTGAAGCTCTTTACGGTTTTGTAATCATCCGCAAGGGAATCAAGCCATTTATCGGGATAGGCATACGCGCGCGAGGTATTGTAAATATTAAGAATAAGGTCGCTGAGCGCGGAATCGTCC
This sequence comes from Acutalibacteraceae bacterium, assembly GCA_045640865.1. Classification (GTDB taxonomy): domain Bacteria; phylum Bacillota; class Clostridia; order Oscillospirales; family Acutalibacteraceae; genus CAG-488. Next base: position 5,805 of record JAZUFU010000109.1, read on the forward strand.
CTGTCGGAAATCATCAGACTGATAAGCTCATTGAAGCCCTCGCGTTTCTCTCTGTACGCGTTTTCAAGCACGGCTTCAACCGCGTCGTGCTTCATTATTTTCAGCTCCGCGCCCTCAAGTATTTTATAATCGGGTGAAATGCCGAGCTCGTGGAAATTCTCTTTGACAAGCTCACCGCAGAAGCTGTCGATAGTGCTGATTGTCGCAAACGGAAGCAGCATTCTCTGCTTTTGCAGATGCTCGTTTTCGGGATTTTGCTCAATGCGCTTATCGAGCGCGGCGGCGATTTTTTCTCTCATCTGAGCGGTTGCCGCCTTTGTGAATGTTACAATAAGCAGGCTGTCCGCAGGGCAGGGATTTTTTTCGTCCTCAATGCGCTGAATTACTCTTTCAACAAGCACGGCGGTTTTGCCCGAGCCTGCCGCGGCGGAGACAAGTATCGTGCCGTTTCTTGATTCTATCGCGTTTTTTTGCGCAGGAGTCCATTTAACCTCAGACATTATCTTCACCGCCTTTCAGCATTTCAAGGCAATCATCGGTATCAATTTCAGGAATTTCTCTGATTTCGTCGCCGTTTTCAAATCCGCAGATACTTCTGTAATCGCAGTTTTTGCACTCGTTTTCTATCGGCACAGCCTCAATCTTGCCCTCGTGCAGGCTGTCGCCCATGTTTCTGAGATTATCCTCAATCTTTTCATAAAGGCTCGGGAGAAGACTGAAATCAATGAGACTGCCTGTGAATTTATTGTCTTTTTCCTTGTATTTTACAGGAATAATCATGCCGCTTTTTGTGGTGTCCATTCCCTCAATAACACGGGAATCATCAAGAATAATTCCCGTCATTTTATTGTTTTTGCGCTGTTCTTTGAGTATGCTTTCATCTGTGGAGTTTCTGTCAAGATTTGTTGACGACTTGCCGACAGGCATATAAAGCACGCCCGCGGGGGTAACATCGGCGTATTCATCCGTTCCGTTTTTCCAGATACTGAAAAGATAAATCAGCATCTGCATATTAAGACCGCCGAAAACATCGGAAAGCTCAAACTTCTTGACGGTTTTATAGTCGATAACTCTGACAAAGGTTTTATCCTCGGTTTTCATCATGTCAACACGGTCAACCGAGCCTTTGATTTTAAGCGTGCCGTTTTTGAGCTTGATTTCAACGGGCTTGATTTTGCCGTCATTGTCGATTGAAAGCTCAAAGTCAACAGGCACAAACTCACAGACGGAAAACTCGTCAATCAGCCTTTTGACGGCGGAGAAAATCTTTCTGCCGATATTTTTATAAACGAACATAACCCGCTCGCTCATTTCACCCTGTGCGCCGATTTTTTCGTTGAAATAACGCTCTAAAAGCTCATCGACAAGAGCCTTTACATCTTCATTTTCCATCTGACACAGCTTTTCACTGCCGTGTTCCTTTATGAGATTTTCGAGAACATAGTGAACGATTGTGCCCATCTGCATGGGGTCGAGCTCAGCCGCCTTAACGGGGTTGGCTCTCATTCCGTAGCGGCAGAAATAGCCGAACGGACAGCTGTAATATTTCTCGGCCTTTGAAGCGGAGATATACATATCGTCCTTGAAAAGCCGCCTTGCGACAGCCTCATCCTCAATTCTGAACGGCTCTTTTTTAACCGCTCTTTTCAGCGCAGAAAGTCTGCCCTTATACTCGTCGCAGGAGCTGAAATACTCCTTGAGAGCAAGGGAAAGATCGTCGTCGGAATTGTAATTCTCGGCGAATTTCTGAAACGCAGACTCTTTGCTTCTTATGTATTCATCGGTGCTGATTTCGACAGTATCAACCGTCTTAATCTGCGGAAAAATTCTTTTAACCTGCTCAACAAGCTCAGAGGATGTGCAGTCCGTGCCAGACGCGCTCTTTCTCGGATAGGAAACAAACAGCTTTTCGGAGGACGAGCAGAAAGAATTATAGGAAATGAATCGTTCCTCCATAACCTCCTCTTCCGCTGTCTGAGAAAGTTCAATGCCGAATTTTCTCAGCTTTTCGCGGTCGGAACGGGAGAGAATCTTCTGATTTTTCTGAATGTACGGGAACACGCCCTCGCACACGCCGACGATAAACACGGCTCTCGGCGAAGTAACCATTACCCTGTCCGCAGAGCCGACGGTAACCTCGTCAAGTCCTTTGGGCAGAGAGCCCATGGAATAGCCCGAAACCATGATGCGGAAAAGCTCCGAAAAACGCTTTGCGCTGACCTTTCTTTTGCCGAGGGCGGCGGCGATTCCGTCAAGAATACGCATGAGAATTTCCCACACTCTGTTCTGGTCGTCCGCAAGGTCAAACTCATTGTTTTCAACAAGCACGGACGCGAATTTACGGAGGTTGCTGTCAATATGGAAATCCATAAGAAGCTGATAAACAGCCTCAGCCGCCGCTGCGCCGTCAGCGTCTTTCAAAGCATTTCTAAATTTTGAAAGCGGCACAGAAACATATTTTCTCAGCTCGTTGAGCCTCGCAAGCCGCTCGGCGTCCTTCTCAGTAATTTTCTTGCCGAAGCCGTCTGGATTACCCGTGAAATCCGAGCACCAGCGACCTCCCTTGGTCTGCCACATATTCGTGTAGTTTTCGAGCGCGGCAATATCCTCGTCATTCATATCCGTAAGCCCTGTTTTAAGGATGCGGAAAACACTTTCGTTTTCAAAGCCGAACTCGGCAATTTTGAGCGCGGCAAAAACAATGCCCATAACAGGCTGATTCATGACAGGCTGACGCTTGTCGATATAAACGGGAACGCCGTACTTTTTAAGCGCGGCCTTTATCTGCCTTTCATAAGAAGCGGAATCACGGCTGATAACCGCTATATCGCGGCATCTGTAGCCGTTTTCGCTTATAAGCTTTTTGACATTGAACGCCACATAGTCGCACTCGGCGTAGAAATTCTCAGCAGAGCAAAGCTCGATATTCTGCGGCTCTTCCGCGTATTTTTCGGGTACAGCCGCATAAAAATTCCTTTCAAGGTGCTTTAACTCGTCATTTCTGCGGTAGGAGTCATACTCCGTTTTTATAACATCAACGGGAGTTTTAAGGATTTTATCATTTATTCTGAAAAGTTTTGACGCGGTGCGCTTAGTGTGCTGAAAAACACCCGTGCGCTCGTGAAGTCCCGCGATTTTATCGGTGCATACGGTTATATAAACATCGTCGGCGCGGCGCAGAATGTCCTCAATCACCTGAAGCTCCTGCGCCGTGAAGCCGCGGAAGCCGTCGATAAAAACTGTTTTGCCGTCAAAATAGTCAATTTTATCAATATTATCGTGGAAAATATCAAGCGAAGTTTCATTGTCAAGGTAGCTCTGCTCAATCACAGCGGTATAGGCCTTGGAAATAAGCGCAAGCTCCTTTACCTTATTTTTAAGCACGGCGTCCTGCGCCGTCATTTCATAAGATGACAGCATTTCGGGAGTGATTTCGCATTGACGAAGCTCCTTTATCATGCCTAAAAGCTCGTTGATAAAGCCTGTGGAATAAGCTGTTTTAGAGTAAAACTCGAGCTTATCGCTGACCTCCTCAAGGGCGAGCGACATAATCATCGCTCGTGTGGAGTCGTCAATTTCGGGCTTATATGAAACGCCCGCTCTTTTGAGCAGGAACTGAGCGAGGAACGAAAAGCTATATACGGTCGCTTTGTTGGCATCAACCGCGCCGAGACGGAAAAGAAGCTGTTTTTCTGTCTCAAAGGAATACTGCTCGGGCACAAGAAGCAAAGCCCCTTTGCCGCCGTCAATAGCGTTTTTAAGAAGCTCATATATTTTTTCGGTTTTGCCCGAGCCGATTCTGCCCGTTATAAGGTGAAGCATTTTTATCCCTCCGCCATTATTTCACTCGCAAGGTACAGCGAGCCGCTGACAAGTAGCATTTCGCCGTCTCTGATTTCTTTTTTCGCCTTTCTGAAAGCCTCGGCAGGGCTTTCGCAGGCTTCTGTGTTTTTGCAGAATTTCTCCGCTTTCTCTTTAAGCTCATAAGCGGAAATACTGCGCGGATTGTTGACCGTAACTGTTATGATTTTTTCGCACAAGGGAGCGAGCATTTCGACCGCTGAGTCAACATCTTTGTCTTTCATCATGCCCATTACGGCTGTAATTTTGCGGTCTGCAAATGAGGTTTTCAAAGCCTTGCAGAGAGCCTCAACACCGTCCTCATTATGACCGCCGTCAATGACAATAAGCGGCTCACGGCTTATAATCTGAACTCTCGCAGGCAGAACGGCGTTATAAATTCCGCTGATAATGTCTTTTTCCTCTATATTAAATCCTCGGTCAATCATGGCAAGTCCTGCTTCAAAGGCGGTGGCGGCGTTATAAATCTGATGCTCGCCGACGAGCTGGGTTTTCAGCTCCCTGCCCTTGTAAATAAACGAGTTGCCCGAGGCTGGTTTTTCTATAACCTGTATTTTTTCTTTGTCTGCACGGTAAATTTTACAGTTTTGGCTCTCGGCGGTTTTCATTATCACATCATCAGCCGCGCTGAAAAGCTGAGGATAAACCGCAACAGAGCTGTTTTCTTTGATAATTCCGGCTTTATTAAAGGCGATTTCTTCGATTGTATTGCCTAAAATCGCCACATGGTCGTAGGAAATCGAAGCAATTACGCACACATCGGTGTCTTTTATGATGTTGGTGGAATCGTAAATTCCACCCATTCCGACCTCAAGCACAACAGCATCACAGCCGCTCTCATAATAAAAAAGAAAAGCTGAAGCGGTGAGGATTTCAAATTCCGTCGGGTTCATTCCCTGAGCGTCGAGAATTTCCGCCTTTTCCTTAACACGCGCGACAACATCACCTAAAGCGCCCATCGAAATAAGCTCACCGTCGAGCTGAATACGCTCTCTGAAATCCACAACATAAGGCGAAGTGAAAAGACCTGTTTTATACCCCGCGCTTATGAGCGTTTCGGAAATCATTGTGCTTATCGAGCCTTTGCCGTTAGTGCCAGCAACATGAATAAATCTCAGCTTATCCTGCGGATTGCCGAGCATTTCACACAATTTTCCTATTCTTTCAAGCCCTAAAACCGAGCCGAATGTGAGCCGCGAATGGATATATTCTATTGCCTCTTTACCTGTCATGTTTTTCGCCTCATTTTTGCTTTTAAAAAGGGCTGCCACCGTAAGCGACAGCCCTTATTTATATTGATTATGAAAGTTTAGCAATACTTTCGTCAAGCATTGCGAGTTTATCCTGAAGCTTGGCGGCCGCCTCACGCTGACCGTTTACAACAGCTTCGGGTGCTTTTGCAACAAAGCCGGGGTTGTTGAGCTTCATATTGATGAATTCAAGGTCTTTAAGAGCTTTTTCCTTTTCTTTATTAAGTCTTGATCTTTCAGCCTCAAAGTCAATAAGCTCGCCCATGGGAATGTAAATCTTCGCAAAGGTGGTAACGATTGAAACACTATCGTCAATAGCGAAGCTCTCGCCTACCTCAACCTCAGACGCGCTTGCAAGTCTCTGCATGAATACACCTGCGGATTCAAATGTTTCCTGTGAAGCGGTGGCGATGTAATACTTCGCCTTTCTTGAGGGAGGAACATTCATTTCAGCTCTGCGGTTACGGATAGCTCTTACAGCCTCCATAATCTTTTCCATTTCTGCTTCTTCAACCTCAAATGCGAGGTTGTCGCTGTACTCAGGCCAGCTTGAAATCATGATTGACTCGCCCTCGTGAGGAAGTGTCTGCCAGATTTCTTCTGTGATGAAGGGCATGAAAGGATGAAGGAGCTTAAGAGTGTTGGAAAGAACGAAGATAAGAACCGCTTTAGCTGTTTCGGCTTCTTCGCCGCCCTTCTGAAGACGGATTTTTGAAATCACAATGTACCAGTCGCAGAAAACATCCCAGATAAAGTCATAGAGCTTTGAAACAGCTATGCCGAGCTCGAACTTCTCAAGGTTGTCGGTAACGTCCTTAACAAGAGTGTTGTATTTTGAAATAATCCACTTATCTTCAAGCGCGAGATTCTCGGGAACGAACGGAGCTTTTTCGCTGCCGTCAAGGTTCATGAGAACATAACGCGCGGCGTTCCAGAGCTTGTTTGCGAAGTTGCGGCTTGCGCTTACCTTTTCGTCAGAGAAACGCATATCGTTTCCGGGGCTGTTGCCTGTCGCAAGGGTAAATCTCAGCGCGTCAGCACCGAAACGGTCGATAATATCGAGCGGGTCAATACCGTTGCCGAGAGATTTGGACATCTTTCTGCCCTGCGCGTCGCGAACAAGGCCGTGAATAAGAACGGTGTTGAACGGAGCTTTGTCAGTATATTCAAGAGCTGAGAAAATCATGCGGCTAACCCAGAAGCCGATAATATCATAGCCCGTGATAAGTGTATCTGTGGGATAGAAATGCTCGAAATCAGCTGTCTTTTCAGGCCAGCCGAGAGTTGAGAACGGCCAAAGAGCTGATGAGAACCATGTGTCGAGAGTGTCGGGGTCCTGCTGAATGTTCTTGCTTCCGCACTCAGGGCAGGCACAGATGTCGTCTTTGGAGACAGTCATCTTGCCGCAGTCGTCGCAGTACCACGCAGGAATTCTGTGTCCCCACCAGAGCTGACGGGAAATGCACCAGTCGCGTGTGCCGCGCATCCAGTTCATGTAGTTCTTTGTGAAACGCTCGGGAACGAACTTTGTTTCGCCTTTTTCAACACATTCAATCGCAGGCTTCGCGAGGGGTTCCATTTTAACGAACCACTGCTTTGAAACCATGGGTTCAATGTTGGTGTGGCAGCGGTAGCATGTGCCTACATCGTGCTTGATAGGCTCGATATACTTGATATATCCGCCTGCTTCAAGGTCAGCGAGCATAGCCTTGCGCGCTTCCATTGTGGTCATACCGGCGTACTTGCCGCAGTCGAGAACCTCGGGCTCGTCAACAGCAGCCTTGCCGCTTGCAACAAGCTCGTCGGCCTCAGCCTTGTCAGCCGCGCCTGTGAGATGATCGTCGTATGTAAATGTACGAACCATGGGGAGATTGTGTCTCTTACCTACCTCAAAGTCGTTGGGGTCGTGAGCAGGTGTAATCTTAACAACGCCCGTACCCTTTGTCATGTCCGCGTGCTCGTCAAGTACAATCGGAAGCTCCTTGTTAAGAAGCGGAAGAATAACATGACAGCCGTGGAGATGCTTATATCTTTCGTCGTCGCCGTTAATCGCAACAGCGGTATCGCCGAGCATTGTCTCAGGTCTTGTTGTGGCAAGCTCGAGCTGTTCGCCTGTTTCCTTAACGGTATAAAGCAGATGCCAGAAGTTACTCGGAAGCTCCTCATACTCAACCTCAGCGTCAGAAATGGAGGTTTTGCACTTGGGGCACCAGTTAACCATTCTGTTGCCGCGGTAAATAAGGTTCTTTTCGTAAAGAGCAACGAATACCTCTTTAACAGCTCTTGAGCAGCCCTCGTCCATTGTGAAACGGAGTCTGTCCCAGTCGCAGGAAGAGCCTATCTTTTTGAGCTGCTGAACGATTCTTCCGCCGTACTGCTCTTTCCATGCCCATGCGCGTTCAAGGAACTTTTCTCTGCCTAAATCCTCTTTCTTGATGCCCTCTTTTGCCATGGCCTCAACGATTTTAACCTCTGTTGCTATGGAAGCATGGTCAGTGCCGGGGAGCCAGAGAGTGTCATAGCCCTGCATTCTGCGCCAGCGGATAACTGTATCCTGAAGCGTGTTGTCAAGAGCATGTCCCATATGAAGCTGACCTGTGATATTCGGAGGGGGCATAACGATTGTATAGGGCTTCATATCCTTGTCGCACTTGGCGGCAAAGTATTTTTTGTCCATCCAGAAATTATAAAGTCTTTCTTCAACCTCTTTCGGGTCGTAAACCTTAGCTAATTCTTTAGCCATTTCTTTCTTCACCTGCTTTATTATTTGTTATTATAATCATTCAAAAGTTTAACAATCTTATCCTTGGGCTCAAGGAGCTTGCTGACAGACATATCATGATTGAGAATATCTGTAATGTAAGAGAGATATTTGAAGCAGTTGACCTCGCAGAACCACTGTCTCTTTTTAAGCTCTTCGGTTCTATATACAAGGTTGGTGGTAAATACCCTGTAAATAAGACCGTCTGCAAAAGCCTGGTCGAACTGTGCAAGTCCGTTGCAGAAAAGGCCGAATGTCGCGTTGACGAGAATTCTCTTTGCACCGCGCTTTTTGAGCTGAATTGCAACATCTATCATTGACTCGCCTGAGGAAATCATGTCATCAACGATGATAACATCCTTGCCCTCCACGCTGTGGCCTAAGAACTCGTGAGCGATGATGGGATTTCTGCCATCGACAACTCTTGTGTAATCGCGGAGCTTGTAGAACATACCGAGCTCAACACCGAGGATTGAGGAATAGTAGATACATCTGCTCATTCCGCCCTCGTCGGGAGATATAATCATAAGGTGGTCTTTGTCAAACTTGATGTCGGGGATTTCTCTTGTCATAGCCTTTATCATCTGATATGAGGGCTGAATTGACTCGAAACCTTTAAGCGGAATAGCGTTCTGAACTCTCGGGTCGTGAGCGTCAAAGGTAAGGATATTATCGACACCCATATCGAAGCAAAGCTCCTGTAAAGCGTTGGCACAGTCAAGAGATTCACGGGTTGAACGCTTGTGCTGACGGCCTTCATAAAGCATAGGCATAACGACGTTGATTCTGCGCGCCTTGCCCGCAACTGCGCTTATTGCTCTTTTAAGGTTTGCGTAATGCTCATCGGGGCTCATGGGATAATACTGACCGTACATCTTGTAGGTTACGCCGTAGTTGAAGCAGTCGCAGAGAATGAAAAGGTCATATCCTCTGACGGTATGGCTCAGAGCCGCCTTGCCCTCGCCTGTTCCGAATCTGTGGAAATCCATATTGATGATATATGAATCCTTTATGTAATCGGTTGCGTCGGGGGGAATTTCTCCTTTTACAGCTCTTTCCCTGCGCCAGTTGACAATGTAGTAATCAATACCCTTTGCCATTTCTTCGCATCCGGGGAGAGGGATAATGCCCAACTGACCGACAGGTACGCTGTATTTGCCGTTTTCAACTTCACCGTTAAAGCCTGTGTTCATGAAACAAACCACCTTTTTGCAATTTTGATATAAAAACAGGATAAATGAAACCTATTTATAGTTATGATACTATAAATTTGACGATTTGAAAAGATAAAACGCGATTTTTCTGATTCCAAAAAAAACAGACAATTATGCGATAATTTTGTTAAGATTAAACAAAGCTGTGCTCAACGGTTATTACGCTGAAATATGTCGGGTTATATTCGTTAATCTTAGCCGAAAGTTTTTTGCCGATTTCAGCGCGTGATTCCTGATGCTTATGAGGCACAACAAGGTCAAAAATGAGGTTTGTGTGGGTAGGGCCCTGAACAACTCTGAAATCATGGAATGTATAATCACTGTCAAATTCATTTATAATTTCGGCAACAACAGCTTTAAGCTCGTTGACTGTTTCATTGTCTGTTTCAATCGGGTCAATGTGAGCAACAAGCGTCATGCCCATGGCATCGCCGACTTCCTTTTCGATAATATCCGCAACATCGTGAGAAACGGTTATATCGACATCCGCCGGCACTTCGATATGAACGCTCGCGAAAAGTCTGCCCGGGCCGTAATCGTGAACCATGAGGTCGTGTATGCCGACAACTCCGTCATAGGAAAGAACTCTTGTTTCAAGCTCGTTGACAAACTCCTTTTCGGGAGGTTTGCCGAGAAGCGTACCGACAGTTTCCTTAAGAATTCCGATACCT
>JAZUFU010000110.1:0-12233 GCA_045640865.1 Acutalibacteraceae bacterium
TAATCTCCGTGATTTGCTGATATGAAGCCTCCCTTGGGGGAGGTGGCAAAATCTATGATTTTGACGGTGGGGGTAACCCCCTCAGTCTGCTTCGCAGACAGCTCCCCAAAGGGGCGCCTTTTCTGTGCTTACCGAGAGAAAGAATCAGATAACTGTTAAAGCTCGAGCACAGTGCGGCGAAACAGATAACGGTTACCCCGACTATAAATTCTGATTTATCAGAACACAAGCTGAACAAGCAGCATATAGCAAATTGTGCCGCCCGCTATGGAGAGGAGCATCTGCTTTTTCCACAGATGAAGCGCGACGGTTACGCCTATGGAAATCAGCTCGGGAAGTCCGTGATTTCCGCTGATAAACGAAACATCCTTAAGGCAGTAAACCACAAGAAGCGCGAACACCGCCGACGGAAGCACCTTGCCGAGATACTGAATATATTTCGGCGTGGGTCTCCCCTCTCTGAAAACAACAAACGGAAGGAATCTTGTGAGCACCGTTCCGAGAACAACCGCTCCGATAGTGATAATCTGCTGAGTAACTGTCATGCTTCCACCCCCTTTTCGAGAGGCTTTCTCAGAAGTGTGAGAAGAAGCACGATGCCGAGCATTGAGGGAATGATAAAATTATCAGCCTTGAAGACGAGCAGGCATATCACCGAAACGCCCGTGCCGATAAGCGCGCTGAGATGATTTTTTTCATTGAGCAGACGGTCAAGGAAAATCACCACGAACATAGCCGTCATGGCAAACTCGATTCCGCCCGTATCAAACTTTATCAGTGAGCCTAAAATTCCGCCCAGAGTGGAACCCGAGACCCAGTATATCTGATTGAGAAGCGTTACAAAAAACATAAACCAGCCGCGGTCAACATTTTTTGGAATATCGGCGGTGAAGTTGATTGAAAAGCTCTCATCACATAAGCCGTAAATGAGATAAAATTTCTTTGCTCCCGTGCCCCTGTATTTATCGAGCATGGAAATTCCGTAAAAAATGTGGCGCGCGTTTATCATCACAGCCATAAGGAAAGCCTGTATCGGCTGAAACGCGGCAAGGAGCAGAGAAACGGTGATAAACTCCATTGAACCTGCGAAAATAAACATACTCATGAACAGCGGATAAACGAAGCTGAAGCCCGATGCGTTCATCAGAACTCCGTAAGTCATGCCGAGAAACCAGAAGCCCGCGAAAATCGGGATTGTCTTCGGAAACGCCGCCTTGAGCGCTTTTAAAAGCATATCTTTTTTCTGAGCCATTTTAATCTTTTTTATATGTGCAGAAGCGGATTTCAGCGCCGTTGTCGATTATCGGCTCGCCTGCCTCGGTCAATTTCCACTCGGGAAGAGATGAAAGGTCGGGGAATTTTTTGTCCGCTCCGTCAGCGACGGCGTTCACGTGGGTGATAAGAGCCGTGTCGCAGTAAGGCAGGAACAAATTGTAAATCGCTTCGCCGCCGATGATATAAACATCGTCCGTGTCGTATTTTTCACATTCGCGGAGGACTTCCTCAACGCTGTTGCAGACCGTAACATTTTCACGCTCAAAATCGGGGTTGCCGGTGAGGACGATATTTGCTCTTTTAGGCAGAGCCTTGCCGCCGGGGAAGCTGTCGAGCGTTTTTCTGCCCATGACAACAGTTTTGCCCGAGGTGGTAGATCTGAAAAATTTCATATCTGTCGGGATATGGAAAAGCAGGTCTCCGCCCTTGCCTATATTCCATTCATTATCAACAGCAGCAATCAGTTTCATAATATCAGTCCTTTAAATTGCAACGGGGATTTTGAAATCACAGTCGTAGGCTTTGTAGTCGGTGAACTTGAAGCTGTCAACGGTGAAGTCATAGAAATTCTTGATATCGGGGTCAATCTCAAATTTCGGCGCGGGAAGCGGCTCGTTTTTGATAACCTCTTTGATAAGCGGAACATGGCGGTCATAAATATGAGCGTCGGCAATAATATGCACAAATTCGCCTACCTTAAGTCCGCTGACCTGAGCGAACATATGGGTAAGCACCGCGTACTGACAAACATTCCAGTTGTTCGCCGTGAGCATATCCTGCGAACGCTGATTCAGTATAGCGTTGAGCTTATCGCCTGAAACATTGAATGTCATGCTGTAGGCGCAGGGAGCAAGTCCCATTTCGTGAAGGTCGTGATGATTGTAGATGTTTGACATAATTCTGCGGCTTGCGGGGTTGTTTTTGAGGTCATAGAGAATTCTGTCAACCTGGTCGAACTCGCCCTCGGGGTAAATATGCTTGACGCCGAGCTGATAGCCGTAAGCCTTGCCGATTGTGCCGTTTTCGTCCGCCCACGAATCCCAGATTTTGGAGTTGAGGTCTTTTATGTTGTTTGACTTTTTCTGCCATATCCACAGCAACTCGTCAATGCACTTTTTGTAATAAGTCTTGCGGAGTGTTATAATCGGAAACTCCTTTGAAAGGTCGTATCTGTTGACAATGCAGAATTTTTTGATAGTATGGGCAGGCGTTCCGTCCTCCCACACAGGGCGTACCTTGTCGTTTTCGTCAGAATATCCGTTAGTGAGAATATCGTTTACATTCTCAAGAAAAACCTTGTCGGCGTAGCTCATTATATAACCTCCTGATGCTCATATTCGATTTATTATATCACAGGTGATTGTTATATGCAAGATTTTTAAACAGAAAAGTTGGAGAAGAAGTTTGGTTTGAGAGGTTGCGGAAAGTAAAACTCCCTCAGTCTCGCATACGCTCGACAGCTCCCTCGGTGAGGGAGCCGGTTCACGAAGACGGAAGACTGCGCGAATACCGAGAGTAAGATTAAGATGAATTTTCCGCATCGGGCACACAGCTGTAAAAATAAATCCTTGATACCCCGACGATAAAACGGGTAATTGATAATCGCCCCTACCGATGAATACAGAAGATTGTGTTGAAAATGAAAAAACGGGAGCGCAATCGTCCCTACCGACGGGGGTGGAAGATTACACATAATTCAACTCTTGACTAATATGGTACAATGAAAATGAAATTAAATCGAAAGCGGTGATTACTTGAAAATCGGTATTTCTTCATCTTGCTTTTATCCTGCGCTTACGGAGGACGCGTTCACAAAGGCGTGCGCTCTCGGCTCAAAAACGGCTGAGATTTTTTTCAACAGCACCGAGGAGCTGAGATATCCTCTTTTGCAGAAATTCATCGACATAAAAAACAGCTTCGGCGTTACGCTCAACACGATTCACCCGTTCACATCATTCATTGAGTCGCCGATGCTTTTCAGCGGTTATGAACGCCGCGTCAGAGAGGGCATATATTACTATAAATATTTCTTTGAAGCCGCCGCCGAGCTCGGCGCAAAGGCAATTGTTCTCCATGGCGGCAGACCTGTAACGCCCGAAAAGGAAAACGAATACATTGAAGTATATAACAGACTCTGCGACGCTGCTGACGGGTTCGGCGTCTCCCCTGCCGTCGAAAATGTTGTAAGCAGAATGGGCGAAAACATTAACTTTTTAAAGCGGCTCAGAGACAGCTCGGGCGGCAGATTTAAAACAGTTCTTGATATAAAGCAGAGCCGCCGCGCGGGAGTTGACGAATTTGAATTTATCAGAAATTTTGCCGATGATATTGTTCAGGTTCATCTGAGCGATTACAATAGTACGCTTGACTGTGTTCCCCCGGGTGAGGGCAGATACGACTTCAAAAAACTGTTCAACGCGCTCGAAAAAAGCGGCTATGGCGGCGGCGCGGTTATTGAGCTGTATAACTGGAGCTACAAAAGCGAGGAACAGATAAAAAAATCAAGAATTTTTCTCGAAAATCTTTGAAAAAATATTGCACTTTTATACAAAGTATGGTATTATATATCAGTTAATTTATACAAAAACAAGGATGTGATTCGATGAAGTGTCCGTTTTGCGGATTTGAGGAAAGCAAGGTTATTGATTCCCGCCCCACCGACGAAGGCGAAAGAATTCGCCGCCGCAGAGAATGTGCCCAGTGCACAAAGCGTTTCACCACCTACGAAATTATCGAAAATGTGCCCATCATTGTTGTAAAGAAAGATAAATCCCGCGAAACCTTTGACAGGGATAAGCTTTTCAGAGGCATTCTGCGCTCATGTGAAAAGCGTCCTGTTTCAATCGACACTATCGATGCTCTTGTTGACGGCATCGAGGCGTCGCTTCAGAACTCACTTGACAGAGAGGTTACATCTGTCCACATCGGCGAAATGGTCATGGATAAACTCAAAGCCGTTGACGAGGTTGCGTATGTACGCTTTGCCTCTGTCTATCGCCAGTTTAAAGATATCAACACATTCATGGATGAGCTTGCAAAGCTCCTGAGTGAGAAATAAGGGTGAATTGATATGATGACTACAGTTAAAATTATACTTATTGTTCTTGCGGCTCTGCTTGCAGTTCTCAGCGGCGCGGCGATTTACGCCTGCAATTATGCTATCAACAGACCGAAAAAGCAGACACCTCCCACAGAGGAAATCTACATAAAAAGAGCAGAAATCAGAAAAGCTAATAATCAGCGTCTTTATGACCTCAATCCGCAGGATTTAAGAATAAAGAGCGTTGACGACATGAATATGCGCGCGTGGTACCTGCCCGCAGAGAAAGAGACAAACAAGTTCGTTATCTGCGTTCACGGTCATAAGTGCAACGGCCCCGACGAATTCAGCCACATGATGCCCCTTTATCACTATGATTTAGGCTATAACTACCTTCTTCCCGACCTCACGGCTCACGGCAGAAGCGACGGTAAATACATCGGCTTCGGCTCATTCGATTCAAAGAATATTCTTCTCTGGGTTAATTATCTCATTGACCGCTTCGGTGAAGATATTGAAATCGTGCTTCACGGCATCTCAATGGGCGCGGCGACGGTAATGCTGTGCAACGAGATGGATCCGCCAAAGCAGGTCAAAGCTGTTATTGAGGACTGCGGCTACACATCGGCGTATGACGAGATGAACTACACACTCAAAGACATGATAGGCTTTAAGTTCGCTCCCCTTGTCAAGATGGCAAGCGCGGTATGCAAAATCAAAGCAGGCTATTTCTTCGGCGACGCAGACCCGCTCGGCAATATGGATAAGGCTAAAAATCCCATGCTTTTTATTCACGGCGAAGCGGACACTTATGTTCCGTTTGAATTCGGCAAGAAGCTCTATGAAGCCTGCCCCGTTGAAAAGGACTACATGTGGGTTCCCGATACTATCCACGCATTCAGCTACTACAACGCAAAAGAGCAGTATGACGAGAAGGTCAAAGGCTTCCTCGCGGCACACATGGGTGAAGAAAAGGTTGCCGCCTTATAATTTTTCAGTATAATTTATTTTTAATAAAGCACCAGTTCACGGCAGAATCCAGCGGAATTTTCAGTTTGGGTTTTGCCGATGTTTCTGCCTGCTTCTGGAGGAAAATATGACAGAATACAAAAAAATGAGCAAAGAGGAGCTCATTGAAATCAGCAAAGAGCTTTCACTGAAGCTTGAAGCGGTCAAAGCAAAAGGGCTGAAGCTCGACATGTCCCGCGGCAAGCCGAACAAAGCTCAGCTTGATTTAAGCAACGGACTTAATGATGTCCTTGTATCAGACAGCGACTACAAATGTGAAAACGGAATCGACGCACGCAATTACGGCATAGTTGACGGAATTCCCGAGTGCAAAAGGCTTTTCAGTGAGCTTCTTGAGGTTGAGCCGACAGATGTTATTGTTTTCGGCGTTTCGAGCCTTACGATTATGTATGACTACATCGCTCAGTGCATGATTTTCGGCGCGGGCGGCAAGCCCTGGAGCGCACAGGAAGATGTTACATTCCTCTGCCCCGCCCCCGGTTACGACAGACATTTCGGAATTCTTCAGCATTTCGGCATAAAAATGATTAACATTCCCATGAGAAACGACGGCCCCGACATGGATAAAATCGAGGAGCTTGTTAAAAATAGCAATGTAAAAGGCATTTTCTGCGTTCCGAAATACACAAATCCCGAGGGAATTACATTCTCCGACGAGGTTGTCCGCCGCTTTGCCGCGCTCAAGCCTGCCGCCCCTGATTTCAGAGTTATATGGGACAACGCCTATGTTGTTCACGATTTCAACGACACACCCGACACGCTTCTCAACATCTTTGACGCCGCGAAGGAATACGGCAGCGAGGATATGTTCATTGAGGTTGCCTCAACATCTAAAATCACTTTCCCCGGCGCGGGCGTTTCGGCTCTTGCCGCAAGCAAGAAAAATCTTGACGCTGTAAGAAAGCGCATGACAATTCAGATTATCGGGCACGACAAAATAAATCAGCTCCGCCACGCCCGTTATCTCAAAGACCTTGACACAATCAAGGCTCACATGAAAAAGCACGCGGAGATTATCCGCCCGAAGTTTGAGACGGTTCTCAATGCTTTTGAAAAAGAGCTGAGCGGTCTCGGAATCGCGCGCTGGACAAAGCCCAACGGCGGCTATTTCATCAGCCTTTATGTTATGAACGGCACGGCGAAAAAGGTCGGCGAGCTGTGCAAGGACGCGGGCGTTACGCTCACCACCGTCGGCGCGACTTATCCCTACGGCATCGACCCCGACGACAGCAATATCAGAATCGCGCCCACATTCCCCGATGTCGATGAGCTCGAAACGGCAGTTGAAATCCTCTGCCTTTGCATAAAATCCGCCGCTGTCTCAAAGCTGATTGAGGACGCGGAATAATCCCGACAAAGTTTTTTATGTCGCACACAGATGCGGCGAAACGGAGAGAATATGATTTATTCAACAAAAGAATTCTACAATTTTTCGGACATTCTCAACTACTGCGCCGATAAATTCGGCGAACAGGACGCTTTTCTGCAAAAGCGCGGAGCGGACACAATTAAAATCAGCTACAAGGATTTTCTCGGCAGAGTAAAATCCGTCGGCGTGGCTTTGAGAAAATTCGGCTTTGAGGGCAAAAATGTTGCGGTCTGCGGCGCAAACTGCGTTGAATGGTGCACGGGCTACCTTGCTGCGGCAATTTACTGCAAAAATATTGTTCCTGCCGACAAGGAGCTTCCCTCGGCTGATATTATGGACATTCTGCACCGTTCACACGCGGCGGCGATAATCACCGACGAAAAGGTTTATGCGAAAATCAAGGACAGTCTTGAGCCGCATATCCGCGTTATCGGCATGAATTTCAAGGCTGACGGAGTTGTTTCAATCTCTGATTTATGGGCTGACAATGTTGCCGCTCCTCTGCCCGAAAGAGACAGAGACGAGCCGAGTGTTATTCTTTTCACCTCGGGCACAACAGGCCGCTCAAAGGCGGTTGCGCTCACGCAGGGAAATATATGCAGCGACATCAGTTCCGTTATGAAAACAGTTATTCTCCCCACGGGCGGCAGAATTTTTTCACTTCTTCCGCTTCACCACACTTACGAATGCAACATGGCGTTCCTGTGCTGTTTCTCGCAGGGCGTTACAATCTGCTACGGCGAAAAATTCACCTCGATTTACCGCGATATCAGAGAATTTCAGCCGCAGATGCTCATTGTTGTTCCACTCATGCTTGAGGCATTTTATAAAAAAATCAAGCCGTTTATTGAAACGGACAAGGAAAAAGCTTTGGCACTTCTCGGCGGCAAACTTAAAATGATAGTATGCGGCGCGGCAATGGTTGACGGCGAAACTCTCGCAGGCTTCGGCGCGCTCGGGCTTATTCCGATTCAGGGCTACGGCATGACGGAGTGTTCACCGATTATTATATGCAACGACGACGAATTCCCGAATCCCGCTTCCGTCGGCAAGCCGATTCCCTCAGCTGAGGTTAAAATCATCAACACGGACGAAAACGGCATCGGCGAGCTTTGCGTTAAAGGCCCGATGGTTACGCCCGGTTATTATGACGATGACGACAATCTTATTGACCCGCGCGACGAGGACGGCTGGTTCCACACGGGCGACCTCGGCTGTTATGACTCCGACGGCTACTATTACATCACGGGCAGGCTCAAAAATGTAATCGTAACGCCCAACGGCAAAAATATTTACCCCGAGGAGATTGAGTCAAAGCTCACGGCGTACCACGAAATAAAAGAAGCTCTCGTCTATGAGGGCGAAACTGAGCTTGAAGCCTCGGCGGTATGCGCGAAAATTGCGACAGACGAAGACTACGACACAATCAAAGCTATCATAAACGAAGTCAACGAAAGCAACGCGCCCTACAAGGCGATTAAGGCGTTCACGCTCTGCGAGGAGCTGCCGAAAAATTCATCGCACAAAATCATCCGTAATAATACTAATATCAGAAATTAGTATAAATAAAGAAATCCCCCAATATACTTTAATGTATAGAGGGGGTATTTTCATGGCAAAAAAACGTAAAAATAAGAAGAAAAAGAACACAGACGGCGGAATGGGGTTTATAATAAAGAAAACGGCACTCGCTTCGGCAATCGGCGTTGCGGCGTTCGCCGTGCTGAGCCTTATTGCGGCGTTTATCATTTATAAAAAGGACGCTTCGCCCGAGTCTTTCCCTGTCGTTTTTCTCATCATCAGCGGCATCAGCGGAATAATCTGCGGTATTGCGGCGGTGCTTCCCGTCAAGCGGAACGGGCTTGTCCTCGGCATGGTCAGCACTCTGCCCGCGTTCTTTGTGATTTTTGCGGTTATCACAGCGATAAATAAAACGCCCGTCAGCTCAACGGGGTGGATTTCACTCGGAATCATGGTTTTCTGCGGAGGAATCGGCGGAATTATCGGAAATAAAAAATAAGTATTGCTTTAATCGTACAAAAATGGTAAAATAGTCGTATAAATGTAATTGAGGTAAGATTATGAAAAATTCAGAGATTATCAAAAAAGCCAATTCAATAGTCCCGTCAAAGGCGCAGCTTGATTTCTGCGACCTTGAATTTATCGCGCTTATCCCCTACGGTATGAACACCTACACCAACAGCGAAACAGGCACGGGCAGAGAACCCGAAAAGTATTTCAATCCGCCCGAGCTCGATGTAAGCCAGTGGGTCAGGGTTGTTAAAAACGCGGGAATGAAAGCTCTCGTCCTCACCTGCAAATATACGGACGGCTTCTGCCTGTGGCCGAGTGAACAGACGGAATACAGCGTTAAAAATTCCCCGTGGATGGACGGAAACGGCGATATAGTTAAGCTCGTGAGCGACGAATGCAGAAAAGCCGACCTCAAATTCGGCATTTACATTTCGCCTTACGATATGCACGAGCCGAGCTTCGGCACGGACGATTACAATAAATTCTTCGTAAATCAGCTTAAAGAGCTTCTGACGAACTACGGCGACATCTGCTGTGTATGGTTCCCGAGAGATAACAAAACCAACTTCCGCTATAACTGGGCTTCGTACTATCAGACGGTGCGTGAGCTTCAGCCCGAGGCGGTTATAATTGAATGCGGTCCAGATATCCGCTGGGTAGGCAACAGCGGCAGCTTCGCGAGAAGTCAGGAATGGAATGTTGTTCCGTTCAATCTTCTCAACAACGCACCGATAAAGAGAATCGTTGAGCAGGATTTAGGCAGCAGAAAGGTTATCAAAAAAGCGGAGGAGCTTGTGTGGTATCCGCCGATTACATACACCTCGCTGAGAAAAGGAATGTTCTATCATCAGGAAGAGGAAGCGGACATCAAGATGCTTTCTAACATTCTTGATATTTATTTCAACTCAGTCGGCAACAACGGTATGCTCGCAATTTCTGTTCCGCCCTCACACCTCGGCACAATCGACAAGTCCGATGTTGATTCTCTCGTTACGCTCGGTATTCAGCTCGGCATTGAGTTCAAAGAGAATTTCGCCGATGGCGGAGAATTCACCGCAAGCAGTGAGCGCGACGAGCTTCACAGCGCAAAAATGGCAGGCGATGAAAAGAGCTACTGGGCAAGCAGTGAGACAGACGAGGATATTACGCTCACGCTTGACATGGGCAAGGTTAATTTCATAAATAAAATCGTCCTCGGCGAAAACACTGCCACAGGTCAGCAGATTGAGAAGTTCAATCTCTACTACTACTTTGACAAGAAGTGGAACAAGATTTACTCGGGCAAGACGATTGGCAGAAAGAAAATCTGCAACCTGCCGCCGATGAACGCGAGAAGAATTAAGCTCGAAATCAAAAAGACAAGAGGATTTGCGACAATAAAGACGTTTGAGGTTTATTAAATGAAAAAGAAAACGAAAATCATTATTGCTGTCTGCGTTTTTGCCTGTCTGATTTTCGGCGTCGGCGTACCCGTTCTGATTAACGAGTTATACAAGCTGAATAAGGGTTATGTAACGATGTGGTCGTGCGGTGAACTGCTCGATTATTACGGCTCGCTCCTCGGCTCGGTTGCGACGATTGCGGCGTTGGTTGCAACAATTTGGTTTACGAGAAAGCAGATAAAAACCGACAGGTATATTGAATCCGAAACGAAAAAGTGGGAAAAAACAGAAAAAATATTTGATGACGAGCTTGATTCGCTTGACCCGCCAATACTGACAAATTCTATTGACTTATTTCTCATACAGCATGATTTGAATAAATTGATGTATGATTTTAACTCGTATCTTTTAAGAGCAAACAGTGGGATTCTGAAAATAAAAATTAAAACGGAAGAAGAACCTGAGCTGTCAGATTTATGTATTGTTTTTTCCGAGTATATGAAAAAATGGAGCTCATGTTCACAAAAAATAATAGCAGAAGCAAAAAAGAAAGAAACAGACATCAATTTAGAGCTGATTTTCAACGATATAAGTCTTTTGTCTAAATCGGATTACAGCGAAGCATTAAAGGCTAAATCAAAGTTTTTCAGCGAAAAATATAAATCAATCGTTAATGAAGCGAATAATAAGCTGAATTAAATGAACACGGGAGCGCAATGCGTTCCCGTGCTTTTTTGATATATGAAATTTAAGACGGGCGATTGATAATCGCGCCTACCGAGGACGGAATAATGTGCAGAATTGAAAAACGGGAGCGCTCCCCTACTCGCGAAATTCTGAAATTATTTGAAAATCTGACAACGGGACGCCGAGGACGTCGTCCCCTACAAGCATGGCTTAAAACGGGCATTTTGTAGGGGTTGGCGTCCCCGACAACCCGCAAAATTACAATGATTTTCAGATAGAACACATACCGTGAAAGAGATTATTGCAAAACCTTCGCATCGTCCTCACATATTAAAATTATAACCGTGATACCCCGAATATAAAAAACGGGCGATTGATAATCGCGCCTACTTCTGCATTATTCACTATTACTTCTTACTTCAATTTCTACCCCTCCGTCAAAATCAGAGATTTTGACACCTCCCCTGTCAAGTGGAGGCTTATTCGGCTCCCTCTGACGAGGGAGCTGGGTTTTGCGAAGCAAAAGACTGAGGGAGAGATAAAGCAAGTTTAGATAGACGAATACCAAGAGAAAAATTAAGACAAAACTTCCACATCGTCCTCAAAACTTCAAAATTTTATCCATTGTACCCCGAATAAAAAACACGACAGGAGTTGTCCCCTGCCGTGTCATTTTTTATTTTATTTGCACTTAACAACCTTATACTCGTTGTTGGCGTGGTGAGCGTGAATCTGCTCAGTTACATCGAGGAGAACATCAATGCTCTTTTCGAGTGTGTTCATGTCGAGGTCTTCATAAACATCCTTGTAGGTGTGGTAGTAATCCGTCGCGATAGGATTCTGAGCCGCAAAAGTGATTGTCTTGTAGCCTTTCTTAACGATAGGTGTGCTGTCGCAGCCGCCGACGGGATTGACGATTATATGAGGCTCAACGCCCGCGTTCTCGAACGCCTTGACGAACATATCCTGCATATCCTTGTCGAACTTTGTGAACTGCCATGAGTCGCCCTTAACCGCGTTGAAGTGGTCATAATCGCGAAGACTGTCAAGGTTTACAAAATAGGGGTCAATGAGGAGGTCTTTGTCGCCCGCGTGAGCTTTCATGAATGCCTCAGAGCCTTTGAGACCTGCTTCCTCTGCGCCGAGAGCCGCAACGATTATACGGCAGTTATCGGGGAGCTTGTCGGGGTTTTCTTTGAAATATTTACCCATGTAGATTGACGCGCCGACACCTGTGAGATTATCCATTGCGCCGGGTGAAGCCTTTTTCTTGTCGTGAGACATATAGATGCAAAGAGAATAGATGCCGGGGATGAAAACAAGAGGAGCAACAAGCAGGAAAATGTAAAGCGCGGTGGGAAGTCCTTCAACGGGCTTAACTGAGTTCATGCCGACAATAAGTCTCCAAAGTGAGCCG
>JAZUFU010000111.1:0-13778 GCA_045640865.1 Acutalibacteraceae bacterium
ATAAAAACGGGCGATTCGTGAATCGCCCCTACTGCATTTTAATGAATAGTGAATAATTTCGTAAAAGCTACGCTTTTGAACATTTTATTCGGGACGCCGGGGACGTCGTCCCCTACAGGCAAGGTACAACGGCGCGTTTTGTAGGGGTTGGCGTCCCCGACAACCCGTAAAATAAAGCAAATGTCAAATAAAACAACGAGCGGAGGCAAAACCTCCGCTCAAACTTTTTGTATTCTTATTTTTCCTTTATGAGCTTCTTTCTCAGCGGGAACCAGAGTATCGCGAAAATAATGTATGTGATAATCATAATCGTTGTGTCGATGTACTGCGGCTCTGTGAGCTGATACCATGCCGCTGAAAGGCTCGTCATCTTTGAATACGGCAGGAAAACGATGCACGCGTGGTTAAGGAAGAAATAGACAAGACAGCACATTGTCGTGAATGCCGTGAACGCCGTTATCGAGAACTTCCGCGCGTCCGTTCTGAACGGTGTATCGCCGAGTCTCAGAATATTATTTCTGAACAGCTTGATAATGTAAATTCCGAAAAATACCGAAGCAACCGCGCATACGATTGTGCCGTAAAGCTCGGCTTCATCAATGATTTCAAGATTGCGGAGAAGTTTGTTCGCTCTTATGAATATTGCTCTGAGCGGCATAACGCCGAAGATGAATACTGTCGCGACGAAGTTATAAGCAAAGCTCGCTGTGTTGTTTTTGAGAAGCGGCTCGTTGTCCGCCTTTGTCTGCGCTGTGTATTTGTTGGGCATCAGAGCAATAATCAGCATCGTGAAGAAGCCGACCGCCGCGCCCGTCGAAAATTCCCATACAGCCCAGCCAGCGCCGTTTGCGAGTGAGCGCGGGCAGGCAACATTGCCGAGAAAGCCTGTGTTCCGGTATGCAACAATAAGAAGCGACAGAGCCGTTGTTGATATCGACGTAAACAGGTTGATTAAGAAAGAAACAACGCCTGTGAAAATATCTTTTCTTACAACTGCGGCATAAAAAATCAGTGCAAACACGCCGAAAACATCTGAAATATGTTCAATGCTCATGTAGTAGTTTTCAACAAACTGGAACTGCTGCATCCACGGTCTGTCAAGGAAATTCTTCATGTACGCCTCGAACATGCTGCCGTAGTCATAACCCCTGTCTTTAAGACTCAGAAACGCGTATTTAACCTGCTCGGGATTTATCGCCTGCAAAATCGGGTGAGCAATTGTAGCCTTAACGATTGTCGATACCGCAAAGAAAATCACAACCGCGATTGCGTAATGCTGTAAGCCGTACTCTTTCTTTGAGAAAAGAGAGCCTACAAAGAACGAGAAAAACGGAACAAATGTGAAGCCCATAAGCAGAATGATTATAAATCCGCTCTTAACGCTTATTGGTGCCTCAGCAAGCTCCATGTCATACTCGGGCAAAGCTTCAAGCTGAATGCCGTTTGAGGGGAACAGCTTGTGGACAACGGGCATATCGTCAAAAAAATAGCTCGTGTCGCTCATAAGTCTTCCGCAGGTCTGCTCAATGACTGTCGCGTAGCCTGTAACGCCCAGACCTGTCAGAAAAGAACCGAGCGGAATGAACTCATATTTCATTCCCTGCCTTTTGCCGTAGAAAATGTAGATTGTAAGTATAATCACAAGTCCCACGCCGTAAAGTCCCCAGGATGAGCCGAAGCCGCCTTCGCCTCTGCATCTCCATAAAAAACCGCCCATAAGGGCGCCGATGATAATCGAAAGGAATTTCATTCCCTTCGACACTGGTTTTGCCATAATTTTAGCCTCCTCAAAAAATCATAACTCCTATTATATATTCTTTATCGGAAAAGTACAGTCTTTTTTTAAGTTTTTTCGTTTTTTTTTATTTTTTATTGATGTTTCAATCTGATTGTGATAAAATCGTTACAAATCAAGAAAGCGAGGCATTTTTATGAAAAAAATAATCTCAGTTGTTCTCTGCGTTATCATGGCGGTTTCTCTGAGCATACCCGCGTTTGCGCAGGAGCTTGACTACAAAATCAGCAACCCCTACGAAAGCGTAACGGATTTGCTTCCCGTGCAGGAAAACCACTATAAAACAAATCTTCACACACATTCAACCTTAAGCGACGCAACACTTGATTATTCCGATATGATAAAGGGATATTACGAGCAGAATTTTGATATTCTCGGCTTTGCCGACCACGGCGTTCTCGGCAAATACTGGAACGAGAAGCAGAATCATCTCCCGATTTATTTTTATCAGACAATCATCGGCAAAAGAGCCACCAACCTCACCGATGAGGAATACGCGGCAATCACAGGCGGTACATACGAATTCTCAGCCGAGTCGGGCAGAACCCTCGGCAGAGGTATGCAGTGCGTTCCCAAGGGCATTGAGCTTAATATGGTTACAATGACAAAGAGCCATGTCAACGGCTATTTCTGCGACTGGGGCGAGAACGACATCGGCTTTGAAAACGGCTATGAATACGCTGTTAAGAATGTCGATAAGGCAGGCGGCATTTCCGTTATCAATCACCCGGGCGACTGGCTTGAATCAAGAGATAACTTCGACGCGGCGAGAGACCCCGCAAATGTAAGATATTTCGGTGAGATTTTCAATAAATACAAATCATGTCAGGGCATGGAGGTTCTCAACCTCAACGACTCCGTTACAAGAGCCGACAGAATTCTCTGGGACGAGGTTCTTCAGTACGTTATCCCTCACGGTGAACGCTCAGTCTGGGGCTTCGGCAACAGCGACGCTCATGAGCTTGAGGATATCGACTCCTCATTCATGGATTTCATTCTTCCGTCCTACAGCCTTGACAATGTAAAATCAACCATGATGAACGGTAACTTCTTTGCTATCGGCAGACGCGCAAGACCTGAGCTCGGCGACGGCTTCAAGGGCAAGGGCGCGTATCCCACGGT
This sequence comes from Acutalibacteraceae bacterium, assembly GCA_045640865.1. Taxonomy (GTDB): domain Bacteria; phylum Bacillota; class Clostridia; order Oscillospirales; family Acutalibacteraceae; genus CAG-488. The sequence goes on from JAZUFU010000111.1 coordinate 2,918, forward strand.
TACATCAATCACTGTCGATGACGAGAACGATATTATCACCGTTACAGGCAAAAACGCCAACAAAATTCAGTGGATTGCCAACGGCAATGTAATTCTTGAATCACAGGAAATCAACGAAAAAGGCGAGATAGTTTCCACAATTCAGCTCAGAGACCACGCTGAGGATATTACCTGCTATGTCCGCTTCCAGCTTCTCGGCGACGGCGGCATCTGCATCGCAAATCCGTTCACACTTGACGACGGCGACATGGCGAGATTCATTATTGAGGACACCCGCACAGAAAGCCAGAAGCGCACCGACAGATTCGTTGAGATTATCAAGAGCTCAAGAATTTATGTCCTCTTCCAGGAGCTTGTAAGAGCAATCAAAAAGGAATTAAAATAACATTTTCACAGGGAGCGCAAATGCGCTCTCTTTTTATATTCGGGGTAACTTTGCTATAATTTTTAATCTGTGTGGACGATGCAGAGGTTTTGCAATAGTTTTTATCACGGTATGCGTTTATCCAATTTCGCGTTATCTCTCTCTCAGTCTTTTGCTTCGCAAAATCCGGCTCCCTCGTCAGAGGGAGCCGAATACGCCTCACCTTGTCAGGGGAGGTGTCATTACGAAGTAATGACGGAGGGGCAGTTCTTGAAGTAATATGTAATAGTGAATAGTGAAGAAGTGAAAGTGGGGCGATTCACGAATCGCCCGTTTCTGGAAATATCATACTTATTGATTTACTGTGTTAAAAATTATCAATATTATATTGATTTGTCCGGGAAAAATTGCTATAATGTAATAAATATAATTTATATATTTAATTTAGTATAAAGGAGACAAAATGAATGAAAAAGACAACAAAAATCCTCAGTGTCATTCTCGCTCTCGTGATGGTTCTGAGCATAATCCCCATGGCATCATTTGCGGCTGACGGCGATTTCGTAATCGAAAACGGTGTTCTCACTGCTTACAACGGTGCAGGCGGCAATGTTGTTATCCCCGACGGCGTAACAAGCATTGGCAATAGTGCTTTCTGCGATTGTCAAAGTCTTACAAGCGTAGCAATCCCTGACAGCGTTACAAGCATTGGCGATAGTGCTTTCTACAATTGTGAAAGTCTTACAAGCGTAGAAATCCCCGACGGCGTAACAAGCATTGGCAATAGTGCATTCAACTATTGTTTAAATCTTACAAGCATTGAAATCCCCGACAGCGTTACAAGCATTGGCGATGAAGCATTTTCTTTTTGCGTCAAACTTGAAAGCATTGAAATTCCCGACGGTGTTACAAGCATTAGCTTTGCTACATTTTATAGTTGCATTGCTCTTAAAAGCATAACAATTCCCGGCAGCGTAACAAGCATTGGTGAAGATGCATTTGATTTTTGTGATTCCTTAACCGATGTTTATTTTACCGGTACTGAGGAACAGCGAAATGAAATGAATATTGGCAGCTATAACATGCCTTTTAAAGAAGCAACAATTCATTTTATTGCTGAGCACGAGCACGCATTTTCGGAAGAATGGACAACTGACGCAACAGCTCACTGGCATGAATGCACAGCAGAGAACTGCAATATTAAAAATTATGCAAAAAGCACAGTTGACGGCATAGCTTACGGCGCACACGTTGACGCAGACGGCAATTTCCGCTGTGATGTATGCGGCTATTATGACGAGGCGGCAGAGGTTGCTTCTTATGTAGCAAAATACAAAGCTGATATTAAAGATAATCTTATCCCCGCGGCAAAGTGCGACGAAGCAAAAGAGATTCTCAATAAGGCTTATGAAGACCTTGACACCGCCGCGGCAATAAGTGATGTTGAACGCATTTACAACAGCTCAAAGGGTATGGCAGGCGGCAAAGACAGCGAATTTACAGGGAAGCTCAGCAGCTATAAGAGCACCTTTACAGATTATCTCGGTGATTCTCCTGCGGCGGCAAAAGATAACTTTGTTGAAAATATAACCAGTGCTCTTGAAAATTCACAGTCTATCGCTGAGCTTGACAAGACATTCAGCGAAAACACCTCGAAAATAAACTTCTACAAAACAATAGACGGTGCTGTAAACTCTTTCAATACAAGAATTAACAGCGGAGACCTCTCGGATGAATCAATAGCCATAGCACAGGAAGCTATTGAGAAAATCGCCGATGCGAAAACAGTTAATGAAGTTAACGCACTCTCCAACCAATATCATAGTAAGATTGATGTACAGGACAAAAAAGAAGAAGCTTCTGCTGAACTGAACGCTATCGCGAAAGAAAAGAATAATGCTCAGGTTAACGCAATCGTTAACGAAGCTCTCGCCGCGATTGACGAGGCAACCGCTGTTATGGATATCAACGACATAAAAGCAGAGGCTATTGCAAAAATCGAGGCATTGCCGAGCGACGAAATCATCAGCATCACCGAGAAGACAGACGCTTTTGTCGGCGAAACTGTTGACCTCGAGGTTCTTATTTCAAAGCCCGTAAAGAAACTTGTTTTCGTTGACGCCAAGGGCAACACATATACATACGGCACAACATCTGCAAACACAGTTTCTGTTGTAAATAACGATGACGGCACTCAAGTATGGACAGTTAAGCTCACAGTTCGTCATTCAACTGATGAATACACCGTTAAGGTTAAGGAAAAATCAAGCGGCAGCTGGTCAGACAATACCTATGACCTCACAATTGAAGTGCCTGCACCCGTTGTTGCTGACGAAATAATCTCCGTTGAAATTCCTGACGCTGAGAACGGCGAGATTAAGTACGGCACGCATGATGTTGTTATCACAACAGGCAAGGACGTTTCAAGAGTTCAGATTGCGTACGCAGGCACAACAGCGACCTACTCAAAGTCAAGCTCAAAGGCAACTGTTGCTGAGGACGGCGATACACTCGTATGGACAATCAGCTTCAACTTCTATAAGATTGGCTCAATTGACTATGCGTTCGCTTCACGTTCATCAAAGGGCGACTGGAAAACTTCTGATATAACAGAAACAATCGAGACTTACAAGACAAAGACTGTTTCTGAAGAAAAACCTGTTTAATATTAAACATAACCTAAAACAAAACCCGCTCCGTGTTTCTCAGCACGGAGCGGTTGATTTTATTTATGATAGAGTTTTTTGGTCTGATACTGCGGCTCGCAGGTGATGTTTATGCCGAACTTCTTGAAAACATTTTCGTCTCTTCCCGTGAGGATAACCGTCGCGTGAGCCTCCATGCCCCTGAGCTTCGGTATCTGCTGCAGCGCGAGCTGAGCAAGCGGATTTGTCGCTGCCGAAACTGAAAGCGCGATAAGCACCTCATCAACATGAAGTCTCGGGTTCGTGTTGCCCATGTATTTCACTTTCAGCTCCTGAACAGGCTCGATAACGGCAGGGGAGATGAGGTGAATGTTATCATTGATTCCCGCGAGCTTTTTGAGTGCGTTGAGCATTGCCGACGCGCTCGCGCCCATAAGCGTTGAGGTCTTGCCCGTAACAAGAGCGTTTTCGCCGACCTCAATCGCAACGGCAGGTTCGCCTGTTTCCTCCGCTCTCTTAACTGCGGCGGCGATAACGGGGCGTTCGTCAAGGGTGATGCCCGTCTGTTTCATTATGAGCTTGATTTTGCTTACGCTGTCGGGGCTTCCGAGACCTTTTTTAACTGAGCACTGCTCCGCAAAGTAGCGGCGGATAATTTCCTGCCTCGATGCTTCACAGCATATCTCATCATCGACAATGCAGTTGCCTGCCATGTTTACGCCCATGTCCGTGGGTGATTTGTACGGACATTCGTTGTAAATCTGCTCAAAAATCGCCGCAAGCACGGGATAAATCTCAACATCTCTGTTGTAGTTGACTGTCGTTTCGCCGTAAGCCTCAAGGTGGAACGGGTCAATCATGTTTATATCGTTAAGGTCGGCTGTTGCCGCCTCATAAGCGAGGTTTACAGGGTGCTTTAAGGGGAGATTCCATATCGGGAAAGTCTCAAACTTCGCGTAGCCTGCGTTGATTCCTCTTTTGTGCTCGTGATAGAGCTGAGAAAGGCAGGTCGCCATTTTGCCGCTTCCGGGGCCGGGCGCGGTGATGACAACAAGCGAACGGGTGGTTTCTATGTAATCGTTTTTGCCGAAGCCCTCGTCGCTGACAATTTTTTCAATATCCGACGGGTAGCCGTCAATAGAATAGTGGTGATAAACCTTTATTCCGAGTGATTCAAGGCGTTTGCAGAAAGCGTCCGCCGCGGGCTGAGACTGGTATCTCGTCATGACAACGCTGCCGACAAGAAGCCCGATATTTCTGAAAGCGTCAATGAGTCTGAGCACGTCAAGGTCGTAAGTAATGCCTAAATCGCCGCGGATTTTATTCTTTTCAATATCTGCCGCGTTGATAACGATAACTATTTCAGCCTGATCCTTGAGCTGAAGAAGCATATTGACCTTGCTGTCGGGAGCAAAGCCGGGCAGAACCCTCGAAGCGTGAAAATCATCGAAAAGCTTGCCGCCGAATTCAAGATAGAGCTTGCCGCCGAACTTGCTTATTCTCTCTCTGATATGCTCTGACTGCATACTTAAATACCTGTCATTATCAAATCCGATTTTTTTCATATGACATCACCTCTGAAAAGCACAAATACTTTTTTATTATAATACTTTCATAGCTTTTTTACAATATCAATTGCCAAAATTTATTTGTATTTTTCTGCCAATTTATCTATTGACATCTGTACCCTTTGAAAATATAATCGAAGTGAGGTGATTAAAATGTTCAGAGAAATGAGAAGATTCAGACAGAAGCTCAGCGAGGAAGAATGTAAAGACATTCTGACGCGCGGCAGAGAGGGCGTGCTTGCCCTTTCGGGTGATGACGGCTACCCTTACGCCGTTCCGCTGAATTTTGTATATTACAACGGCGCGCTGTATTTTCACTGCGCCAAAGCAGGTCATAAAATAGACGCGCTGAGAAAGGACGGCAGAGCCTCGTTCTGCGTTATTGACAAGGCAGACGTCGTGCAGGAGAAATACACAACCTTTTTCAGAAGCGTTATCGCTTTCGGCATAATAAGCGAGGTTGAGGACGACAGCGAAAAATACGACGCGGCAAAGACGCTCACCGAAAAATACTGCCCCGATTACGCTGAGGGAATCCCCGCGGAAATCGAAAAAGAGTGGGGGAGACTTAACATTCTCAGGCTCACTATCGAGCATCTTTCGGGCAAACAGGCGATAGAATTAGTACCCAAAACTTAATATTTTGTTTAAAAATTGCATTTCGTTCCTTTTTTTATGCTGTTCATTCTTCTTTTCAGCATTTTTCCATGTGATTGATATATAATCAGGGCATCCCACACAGGGAAACATAATTACAGGAGATGTTACTATGAAAAAGATGAAAAGAATTCTCAGCGTTATTCTCAGCGCAGTTATTATTTTTACCCTTGCCTTGCCTGCGTTTGCAGCAGACAGCAACACTCAGCCGCTTAAAGGCGTTGAGACAAAATTAAAAAGCGATGAAACAGCAACCTGCACAGTAAAAACAGACAAAGAGGGCATCTATTATATTGACCTTTGTTCAGAAAGAAGCGCACTTCTTGCCGTTAATGTTTATAACGGCGACAAAGAGCTTTACAGCGGCATTATTATTACATCAGATGAGAAAGACCGCATTATATTGGGCGATAAACGCTTCTTTAAAGCAGACGAAAACACCGAGCTGACAGTTTATCTTTTCAATATTGATTTGCTTAATACGGGTATAAACGATTTATCGGTTATGGTTACGCCCGTATATTGCGGCAACGGTGAGCTTTCTATGGGTGAAAATCAAGTGGAAAGCGAAGCTTCTGCTTTCAGATTTATACCCGAAGAGGACGGATATTACAGCTTTGAGTCGAATGCTCCGAAAAACATTGACCCGTTTGTAAGCGTTGCAGATGCCTTTTATTACCCCGACCAGAATGATGATAACGAACTTGACGGCGATATGAATTTCAGCCTGACTGTATATCTTGAAAAAGGACAGGAATACATCGTAGCTGTAACAGCACAGACTGATTCGGACAGCGAGTTTACACCGTTCAGCTTCACGGTTTCGCTTAACAAAACATTTGACATCAAAAAGGTGTCGTTTGGCTATTATGAAAACGGAGAAACAATAAAAACCTACAAGGGCGTTGATAATAGTTCAATGATTACTCTTGCTCCTACAGGCGCGCTGTATGAATTGTCAGATATCACCGTCTCTGTTGACGACGAAAAAATTGCCTCCGTTGATGTTGATGATTTCGGCTATGTAACCGTTCATCCTCACAGACTCGGCAAAACAACGCTTACAATTACGTGCGCAAACGGCTGTGAAGCTCAATATACAATAAAGGTCAGACCTTATATATTCTGGCTTTTCAACAGATTTTTCAACTTCATTTCATCGCTTCTGGGCTTCTGATTTGTCCGCATTGACAGCTTTATCAGGCTCGGTTGATGAAAGATTGTGTCTTATATTTCTCATGTTTTCAGCCTGTTCCTTGAAGGCATTTCAGAAATGCTGCCGTTCCTTCGATCTCTTTATGACTTTCTTTATACATAAACATATCTGTGCCGCGGTCTGTAAAGACCGCGGATTTTTGTTTATTACGGATAAAAAGACGCTTTTGCGGAATACTTTTATCGGTGATAAAATGAAAATCAGTTTTTACGATACAAAGCCTTACGATAAAACTTTCTTCGATAAGGAAAACGAAAAATACGGCTGGGATATTCGCTATTTTGAAACAAAGCTGTCAAAAAAGACCGCCGTTCTCTCAAAGGGCTGCACGGCGGCGGTGGCGTTTGTCAATGACGATATCGACGCCGAGGCAATCGGCGCGCTTCACGAAATGGGCGTGGAGCTCATCGCCATGCGCTGTGCGGGCTACAATAATGTTGACCTCAGAGCTGCCGACGGCAAAATCAGAGTTGTCCGCGTGCCCGTCTATTCGCCTTACGCTGTCGCGGAGCACGCAATGGCAATGCTTCTCACGCTCAACAGGCGTATTCACAAGGCGTTCCTCAGAACAAGGGACTACAATTTCAGCCTTAACGGGCTGACGGGCTTCGACCTCCACGGCAAAAATGTCGGTGTTATCGGCACGGGTAATATCGGCTCGGCATTCATTGACATCTGCGCAGGCTTCGGAATGAATGTCTATGCCTACGACATTCAGAGAACCAACCCGAAAGCGCAATATGTGAGCCTTGACGAGATTTTTTCAGAGTGTGATGTTATCTCGCTCCATTGTCCGCTCACGAAAGACACGCACCACATCATCAACTCCGAGAGCATAAAAAAGATGAGGGACGGCGTATTTATCGTCAACACCTCGCGCGGCTCGCTCATTGACTCAAAGGCTCTGCTTGACAGCATCACGGAAGAAAAAATCGGCGGCGCGTGCCTTGATGTATATGAGGAGGAGACGGAGATTTTTCACGAGGATTTTTCCGACACGACCAACAAGGATAAGCTCCTCGTTCAGCTCATTTCCATGCCCAATGTCATTGTAACCTCGCATCAGGGCTTCCTGACAAAAGAAGCCTTGCAGAAAATTGCCGCCGTTACAATGAAGAATATCAGCGACTTCTCGAACAAACTTCCGCTTTCCAACGAAGTTTTTGCGAAAAAGTTAAAAATACCCGTGTAAAGTACCATAAACAGGACTGCAAACGGCAATTTTATCGAACATTTGTGTTGACAAATGTAAAAATTGTGCTATAATATAACTCGTAAAGAACAAATGTTCCACAAATTCCGAACACAGAAAGAGGTTTTATTATGGCAGGCGCAATGATGACGGCAACAGTTATTGATATTATTTTAGCAGTGGTTCTTATTTTCGGATTTATGAATGAGGACAAGGTTATCGAGTTTGAGGACAGAATTATATACGCTCTCGCAGGTGCTTACAAGAGATATATGCGCCGCCGCAGAATTAAGAAGAACGCGGCGAAAAAAGCGCACCTCCACGCCGTACCCGCTCAGAAAAAGAATGTGCTGAGCTTCAGCAAAACAGCTTAAAACAGCCCACTCCCACCGACTTTGTCGGTTCCCATAACAACAGAACACCTCGGGTTTTTGTCGTCCCGGGGTGTTTTGTTTTTTATATTCGGGGTATCACGGTTGAGACTTTATAATTGTGTGCTCGATGCGGAGGTTTTGCAATAGTTTTTATCACAGTATCAGTTTATCAGTTTTCTGTTCTCGCTCGTAGGGCTGTGGGCTTGCCCCAGCCGTTTTCAAATTTCATACAAATACTCACTTGGTCAGCTATGCTGACAGCTCCTCGAAGGGGCGCCTTTTAGCCTCCCTTGGGGGGGGTGGCAAAATCTCTGATTTTGACGATGGGGGTTTCTTGAAGCAAGAAGTAATAGTTAATGGTGAAGAAGTGGAAAGTAGGGGCGATTATCAATCGCCCGTTTCTCGGGGTTCAGCCCCGAGAAAAAACGGCTCCTTTGTGTGCGAGACTGAGGGATTGTCTGTTCAATTCCTCGCCCAATCTTCCGTCTTTATTCCTCAAAAACCGCAATCTCTCTGAGCTTAATCTCACCCTTGCACTTCATTCTGACGGTGAGCCTCTTTGCGTATATCGGCGGGAATGTAAAAATGAGCTTGTGCCCCACGCCTATTGCCTTGCCGAGGTAAATTTCGTCCGCCGTATTATAAAGCGAAACCGAAAATTCAACATCTTCAATTACATTTTCAGCGTCAAGCTCCTCCTTGAGCATGACCGCGCTGAGAAGCTTCCTCTCGTCAAAAACAACCGAAACGCTGTTGTCTTTTACTTCGGGCGCTTCAATTTTCACGGCAGGCGAGCCGAAGCGGCGTTTCACTTCGTCGCCGAATTCCTTGACGCGCTTTATGTCGTCCTCAAGCAGAAGTCCGCGCCTGTCGGGACCGATGTTCAGCAGAAGATTCGCGCCTCTGCCTACGGAATAAAGATACATTCCCATGAGCATATCGAGCGATTTCAGCGTGTCCTTGTCCGCGTCAAAATAGAACCAGTTTTCGCGGATTCGGCAATCACATTCAAAGGGGAGAAAACGCTTCTCGCCTTCAAAATCGCGGATGTTGTAGTTTGGCATTTCGCAGTAGCCCTCCTCATTGCCGCACCACGCCGTGTCGGGGTCCCACATATTGAAAATGAGAATGTCAGGCTGTAATGTGCGGATTTCTTTAATAATCCGCTTCGTGTCGTAGCTGTGCCCCTCGCTGCCGCAGCCGTCAAACCACAGGTAGTCAATTTTGCCGTAGTCCGTCAGCAGCTCGCTTATCTGATTTACAAAATAATCGTCGTACTCTTTCGGGCTCATTTTAACCGAGCCGAACTGAGCAGGGGAGTAGTAAAGCCCGATTTTAACATCATACTTGCGGCAGGCGTCCGTAAATTCCCTCACAACATCGCCCTTGCCGTCCTTCCACGGGGAGCTTTTGACAGAATAATCCGTGTATTTCGACGGCCAGTTGGCGAATCCGTCATGATGCTTGCACACAAGCACAGCGTATTTCGCGCCCGCGTCCTTTATCGCTTTTATCCAGTTTTCGCAGTCAAGCTCCGTCGGGTTGAAGCCCTCAACGGGCATTTCTTTCATGTCCCAGTCCTTGTGTCCCTCGTAAAATGTGCGTATTCCGAAGTGGAAAAACACACCGAATTCCCAGTCGAGAAACTCTTTCTGAAGCTCTTTGATTTTAACTGACATATTATCACCTTTCTTCGGTAAAATGGCTCCCTCTCAGAGGGAGCTGTCGAGCGTATGCGAGACTGAGGGAGTTTTAATCTCTAATCCTACCGCTCTGTCGAAGATTTGCCGTAAGTTCTGCGGGCGAACGCAGTTCGCCCCTACATTATTTGTGAAAATTTTTCACATTATGCGTAGGGGAGCGCATTGCGCTCCCGCTGTTTTAACATAATTTGTTTTTATCTCTTCCACGCAGGCGGAATGCTCAGAACATTGTCGAAATTGATAATATCTCTGAACGGATTATAACCGACCGCGAAATATTTGAAAATCCATACGATAGGCGACCATTTGAGGTGAAGCCAGTCGCATACCGTTACAAGACCTCTGAGGAATGTTGAAATATCGTGCGTCTTCGGAACATCAACAGGCTCGAAAACCTCACCCTCGTGGCGAACTACCATCGGCTGAGCGTAGCAGATGCCGTTATCGCCCGTGATGTAGAATCTTACGAACATATTTATGTCATCGAGCAGTTCATCGCTGTGCAGGTCAAGCTCAGCGTAGCCGTCTTCGCAATCATAATCACGAAGTACAACATTACCGTTGGAAACCCACGTGATGTAGTTGAAATTCTCGCCCCAAACCTTGATGATGTCGTTCTTCTCGTCAACCTCAATTTTGGTTACAAGGGGAGTGTTGTCCTTCCACCATTCAACGCTGTCGCAGTCGTCGAAGTAGCCTTCCATTTCCTGCATGCCGTTAAGCTCGTAGCCGTTGGAGTAATGGGAAACCGCGAAGAATTCGCCGTTGAGCATGCACTCGCGCATAGCTTCGTTGGTAAGCTCGGGCATATACATCATTGTGTAAGCGTCGTTTATTGAAGTTTCGCTGTGAGAGTCAGAGAACGAGAAGCCCCACGGAATAACGCCGTTCGGGATAGTCTTCTGAAGAATCTGGTCATAGAGAATCCTGTCGCAGCGTGTGTGAGCGTCCGTTGCGCTGTTGATGCCCATGCCTGCGCTCGAGCCTGCGTTGTCGAGGAAAATTCTCGCAAACTTGTTTACATAGTATTCGTCAACCTTCTGACCTACATGGTCGGCTGAGTCCTTGTCGGTATAGACATATTCGCCGATGTGAGCGAGCATTGAAACGCCGTCGGCAACCTTAACGCCTGCGGAGGGAGT
>JAZUFU010000112.1:0-9471 GCA_045640865.1 Acutalibacteraceae bacterium
CCGCTTCTGCTTAATACGGCGATGATGGTGATTTATCTTGTGCTGATGCTTCGCTACAGCCTTATTCTGACGGCAATAGGGCTTTTTTCGCTTACAATAAACGCTGTTGTTTCCGATTATATTTCACGCAAAAGGGTAAATATTCTGCGTGTTTCTTTAAGAGACAGCGCAAAGCTCAGCTCAGCAACAACCGCAGGCATTGAAATGATTGAAACAATCAAAGCCGCAGGAGCCGAAAACGGATATTTCGCGCGCTGGGCAGGGTACCAGGCGAGCGTCAACACTCAGCAGGTTAAATTTTCAAAGCTCAATCAGTATCTCGGCATGATACCGAAGTTTGTTTCAACCCTTGCAAACACCGCCGTTCTTATCACAGGCGTTTATCTTACCATGCAGGGTAAGTTTACAGTCGGCATGATTATGGCTTTCCAGGGCTTTCTGACCTCGTTTATGTCGCCTGCGTCTCAGCTTATTTCCTCGGGGCAGACCTTGCAGGAAATGCGCACGCAGATGGAGCGTGTTGATGATGTTATGGAGTACCCGTCAGACGACGCTTTTGCCGCTGAAACTGACGACGGCGAATATCAGAAGCTCGCGGGAAATGTTGAGCTTAAAGATGTTACTTTCGGCTATTCTCCGCTTGCCGAGTCGCTTATTAAAAACTTCAATCTTAAAGTTGAGTCGGGCAAATCCGTTGCTGTTGTCGGTGCTTCGGGCTGCGGAAAATCTACCGTTTCAAAGCTCATTTCGGGGCTTTACAGCCCGTGGGACGGTGAAATACTCTTTGACGGCAGAAACATGAAAGAAATCGACGCCGACCTGTTCCACGGCTCGCTCGCGGTTGTTGACCAGGATATTATTCTTTTTGAGGACACAATCGCAAACAATATCAAGATGTGGGACGACAGCATTGAGGATTTTGAGATGATTCTCGCCGCAAGAGACGCTCAGCTTCACGATGATATTATGCAGCGTGCGGGCGGCTATCAGTACAGAATATCGGAGGGCGGCAGAGATTTTTCGGGCGGTCAGCGTCAGCGAATGGAAATCGCCCGTGTGCTCGCGCAGGAGCCGACGGTTATTATTCTCGACGAGGCTACGTCCGCACTTGACGCAAAGACCGAGTACGATGTTGTCAGAGCAATCCGCCGCAGGGGAATCACCTGCATTGTTATCGCACACAGGCTTTCAACTATCCGCTCTTGCGATGAAATTATCGTTATGGACAGCGGTGAAATTATCGCCAAAGGCACTCACGCCAAGCTTATGGAAAGCTGTGAAGAGTACCGTGAGCTTGTTATAAATGAATAAAGGAGGCGTCTGAATGGGCTGGTTTGACCAACAGCTTAAATACAGAAAACAGGCTGATGAAGACAATTTTTCGGACGCCGTTAAAAGCATAGCAGGCGCGGTTATGGGCAGGCGGCTGTCTGAAATAGCGGACAGCGGTGAAATCGCCCGTTCCGCAATAGATGAAATTTTAAAATATTACAGATTAAAAAGCAGAAGCGCGGAAATTCCCTCCACGCTTAAAACTCTTGATGAGCAGCTCGAATATGTGCTTCGTCCGTTCGGCATAATGCGCAGGACGGTTTATCTTGATAATGAATGGTATAAATGCGCTGTCGGTCCTATGCTCGGCACTTTTAAAGAGGACAAGTCTGTTGCCGCGCTCATACCTAATAAAATCAGCGGCTACTCATATTACGATTATAAAACGGGAAAGCGCGTGAAGCTAAACAAAAAAACAGCCGAACTTTTTGAAACGGAAGCGATATGCTTCTATAAGCCGTTCCCGATGAAAAAGCTGAGCATTCCCGACCTGTTCTTTTATATGAGGGAACAGCGTTCAAAGTCCGACACGGTAATGTATTACGGCATGATGGCTCTGACTGCGCTTGCAGGATTTGTGCCGCCGATTTTAAACAAATGGCTGTTCGGCAAGGTGCTTGAGTCGGGGAGCGCGAGGGTTCTGCTTGCGCTTGCGGGCTTTATGGTGAGCTTTTCAATCTGTCAGCTTTTTATCGGCACTTTTCAGAATTTTGTAAACAACCGAATAGGAACAAAGCGGAATATCGCCGTACAGGCGGCTGTTATGAACAGAATTCTGTCGCTTCCTACATCATTTTTCAGAAAATACAGCTCGGGCGAGCTGAGCCAGAGAGCGTCTTATGTTCAGTCGCTTTGCTCAACGATTATGAGCAGTGTAGGTTTTACAACGCTCACATCACTTTTCTCGCTCGTATATATCGGTCAGATTTTTGCGTTCGCGCCGTCGCTTGCTGTGCCTGCGATTGTAATAACGCTTATCACAACCGCCGTAACGCTTGCGACATCATTCATTCAGTCGCGCGTAACAAAAGAAAAAATGCTTCTTTCGTCAAAAACGGGCGGCATGACATATTCGATGATTTCGGGCATACAGAAAATCAAACTTGCGGGCGCGGAAAAGCGTATGTTCTCGCGCTGGGCAAGGCAGTATTCTAAAGAGGCGTGTTTAGAGTACAATCCGCCGACATTTTTAAAGCTCAGCGGCACAATAAATCTCGCAGTTACGCTTATCGGCTCAATTTTTCTTTACTATTTTGCATCTAAAAGCAAGGTTTCAGTTGCGGATTATTACGCTTTTAACGCTTCATACGGCATGATTTCCGCGGCATTCGCGTCATTTGCGAGTATTGCTTCATCACTCGCCGATATAAAACCGACGCTTGAAATGGCAAAGACAATCATGGAGGCTGAGCCCGAAATTGCAGACGATAAAGAAATTCTGACTTCAATCCGCGGCAATATTGAGCTTAATAATGTTTCGTTCAGATATGATGAGTCCATGCCCGATGTTATCGACGGTCTTTCACTTAAAATCAAGGCAGGGGAGTATATCGCGATTGTCGGCGCGACAGGCTGCGGCAAAAGCACGCTTATGCGCCTGCTTTTAGGCTTTGAAAAGCCGCAGAAAGGCGCGATTTATTACGACGGCAAGGATATTTCAAGGGTGGATCTGAAGTCTCTGCGCCGCAGAATCGGAACGGTTATGCAGGACGGCAGACTGTTCCCCGGCGATATTTATTCAAATATCGTTATCGCCGCGCCCGAGCTCACGCTCAAAGATGCGTGGGCGGCGGCTGAAACAGCGGCAGTTGCCGACGATATAAAGGCGATGCCAATGGGTATGCACACCGTTATTTCTGAGGGACAGGGCGGCATATCGGGCGGTCAGAAACAAAGGCTCATGATTGCGCGCGCTGTTGCTCACAAGCCGAAAATTCTGATGTTTGACGAAGCGACAAGCGCGCTCGATAACATAACTCAGAAAAAGGTTACTCAGGCGATTGACTCCCTTAAATGCACACGAATTGTCATAGCTCACCGCCTTTCCACAATCCGTGAGAGCGACAGAATAATTGTCCTCGACAAAGGCAAAATCGCGGAAGAGGGGACTTATGACGAGCTGATAAATAAAAACGGATTTTTTGCTGAGCTTGTTGAGCGTCAGCGTCTCGATAATGATGAATAAGGAGGAACAAAATGATAATTACAGATGAATTCAAAACCGAAATTTACACTAAATTTCAGCCGAAGGTTCTCAGCTACATAAACGGCAAGGTCAGCAACATGACGCTCGCCGAGGATTTATGCTCCGATGTTTTTCTGAAGGTATATGAAAAAATTGACACCTTCGACGATACAAAGGCATCAATTTCAACATGGATTTTCACTATCACGCGCAACAAGCTGACGGATTACTACAGAACGAGAAAAATCTCGGGCGGTGAGATTCCCGAATATCTTTCAGATGAATCAAGCATGGAAGACGATGTGTGCAACGACGAAACGCTTGAAACACTCGCCGATGCCCTTGAAAAGCTCGACCAGAGGGAAAGAGATATTGTTATTCTCCATTACTACTCGGGTAAAACGCTTAAAGAAATAGCGGACGGTCTCGGAATATCATATTCCTACACGAAACTGCTTCATAACAACGCTCTTTCAAGACTTCAGAAATTTTTTTAAAAAATATTAGCTATCTTTGTGATTTGTTCGTATAAATAGTCAAAAGATAATTCGGAGGTAACAATTATGGAAAATAAAATTAAAAATATGTTTGAGTATCAGCGTTTCAGCGGCAATTCAAAGCTCGCGAGCCTTATCGCCGACACCGAGGCAAGATTTGATGCCGCCCTTTCGGACGACGACCTTGAATTTGTCTCCGCGGCAGGTATGCCCGAAATGAACGAGGACGAGGATAAGGATACATTATAAATCTTTGCTGTCTTCATAATATACCCCCTCAGTCAGCTGCGCTGACAGCTCCCCGACGGGGCGCCATATAGCCTCCCTTGGGGGAGGTGGCAAAATCTTTGATTTTGACGGTAGGGGTATCCTAAAGAAAGAAATTAAGTTTATGGTGAAAAAGTAGGGCTTGCCCCTGCCGAAAATGATTATTGTAAAACGAAAAGTGAAGCGGCATTGTGCTCGCTTCACTTTTTTATGTGTTTATTATTTGTTTTTCGGCTTTCTCTTTAAAAGTATTGTCGGCTTTTCATTAGGCTTTTTCGTGTCGATTATATTCATATCAATTTCACTTTTAAGTATTTCGTAAAGCATCTCGTCGCGCTGTTCAACAGTAGAAAATCGGTCGAGAAGATTTACACTCGACAAAAATCTTTCGTCCTCGTGGAGAGATTTGTGATAATGATTTAACTGAGTTACGGAATTGCGGTAAACAATCAATGCTGTACCCGCAATCAATTCTGTTATTGCACCGCCGATTGCAGGAATAATTGAATAATATACACTTAAGTCTTTATAAACTAAAGGCAAAACAACAGCAAAAACAATGAGAAAAAATCCTAAAACACATAAAGTCCACGCAAGACGAAATGAAGCTTTTGCCTGTTTTCTGCTCCAATCATAATATAGTTTTATTTGAGCGAGATTTTTTGCCATTAAATTTACAACATCTTCATCTTTAAAATCTGTTTTATTATTTTCGCCAGTGTTATTGCTATTTCCGGTAGAATTAATGGGTTTTGGTTTGCTTTTATCGGAAGTTGAATCGCTGATTATTTCCTTATAATCATTGTAGTATTTATTGTCATTTTTGTTTTCTTTTTTTTCGTCAAAAAGAAATTCTATGAAGTTACTTAATAAATCTGGGATAAAAATCAAAATAGAAAAAATAAAACCTGCTATAATTAACATTATATCTCTCAAAATCAACACATCCTTTCCATTTTTTTCCATAATACCACAAAATACGACAATTTTCAATCATTTACATGACAATTTTTGCAGTTAGATGGCGACGAGCGGTCGTAGGGGTCATTCACGAATGACCCGTCGAATTACGGCAAATTCTGAAACGGGCGATTGATAATCGCCCCTACCGCCGAGAACGGAAGATTCTACATAACTATCGGCAATTTTGACCAAAACAGGAAGCAAAAATTTATCAGAATATTCAAAAAAGCCTTGACATTCGGGCTTTACGGTGTTAAAATCACTCTTGTAAAATTTTTAAAAGCTACGACGAAGACGGAGCAGACTGAATCTTTCAGAGAGTCGGCGGCGGTGCGATGCCGACAGAGAATTTCTGATTTCCCATCACTTCCGAGCTGAAATGCTGAACAGAGTAAGCATTTTCGTGATTGCTGCGTAAAGGCATAAGGCTTGATAGAGCCTGAGTGGCGCGAAAGCGCAATTTGAGTGGTACCGCGGGTATGATTTTCATAACTCGTCTCAAGTAAGTTCTTGGGACGGGTTTTTATTTGACCTTTGAAATCCGTTCCTCAAGTGAAAGGGAGTTTTTTTATGAGTATCCAGACAATGAACCAGCTTGCCGAAATCGCTTTCAGAATCCGTGAAATGCGTGAGATTATGGGCTACAGCATTCCTACCATGGCAGAGAAAACCGAGGTTTCCGTTGCCGAGTATGAAGCATACGAGCAGGGCAGGACTGATTTGCCGTTCACATTTATCCATAAGTGCGCTATCGCTTTCGGCATTGAGCTTACTGAGCTTCTTGAGGGCAGAACTGCGAGACTTTCATCATATACAGTAACAAGGCGCGGCAGAGGTCAGACAACAGCCGAAGAAGAGGGCATCATGATTCAGAACCTCGCGCCCATGTTCAAAAATAAAATTGCCGAGCCTTACTGGGTAAGATACGAATACTCAGAGGAGCAGCAGAATCAGCCTATCCACCTTACAAAGCACAGCGGTCAGGAGTTTGACCTTATTCTTCAGGGCTCTTTGCTCGTTCAGGTCGGTACCAAAAAAGAAGTCCTTCACGAAGGCGACAGCATTTACTACAACAGCTCCACGCCCCACGGCATGATTGCCGTTGACGGTGAGGACTGCGTTTTCTGCGCCGTTGTTCTTCCTGGTGAGGAGGAAAATGAAGAAGTTATCCGCGAAAATGTTGCCAAAAATCAGCCTAAGGTAAGAAATTATGTCAGCGACAAGTTCATTACCTGCACGGAGGATTCCACGGGCATTCTTCAGTCAATCGAGTTTGCGAATGACGATAAATTCAACTTCGGCTTTGACATTGTTGACGCTATCGCGAAGAAATATCCCGATAAGCTCGCGCTTCTTCACATTGACAAAAACAAAGTTGAGAGAAGATTTACTTTCAGAGACATCAAGCGCGCGTCGAATCAGTGCGTAAACTATTTTAAATCAATCGGCATCAAAAAGGGCGACAGGGTAATGCTCGTTCTCAAACGCCATTATCAGTTCTGGTTCTCAATTATCGCTCTGCATAAGCTCGGCGCGATTGTAATTCCCGCAACACATCAGCTCCAGGAGCATGACTTTGAGTACCGCTTCAACGCGGCAGGCGTCAGCGCGATTATCTGCACATCTGAGGACAATACCGCTTCTCAGGTTGACAAAGCCGCCGAAAAATGCCCGTCATTGAAGCACAAAATCATTGTCGGCGAGCCGAGAGAGGGCTGGAGAAGCTTCGACGATGAATACAGTCTTTACAGCGCTCATTATTACAGAACGGAGCACACTCCCTGCGGCGACGACACAATGCTGATGTTCTTCACCTCAGGCACAACAGGTTATCCGAAAATCGCGGCGCACAGCTTCAAATATCCGCTCGGTCATTACATCACTGCCAAATACTGGCACGGTGTTTCCGAAAACGGACTTCATTTCACAATTTCAGATACAGGCTGGGGCAAGGCTCTTTGGGGCAAGCTCTACGGTCAGTGGCTCTGTGAGGGCGCGGTTTTCGCCTATGATTTTGACAGATTCTCGGCGGCAGACATTCTTCCTATGTTCGCAAAGTATCAGATTACAACATTCTGCGCGCCTCCCACAATGCTCAGAATGATGATTAAAGAGGATATTTCAAAGTACGACCTTTCCTCAATCCGCCATATGACAACGGCAGGCGAGGCTCTCAACCCCGAGGTTTACCGTCAGTTCAAAAAGGCAACGGGACTTCGCATCATGGAGGGCTTCGGTCAGACGGAGCTTACCCTCGCAATTGCAAACCTTATGGGCGATACTCATAAGCTCGGCTCAATGGGCAAGCCCAGTCCGCTTTATGATGTCGATATTCTCGACCCCGACGGAAATCCCGTACCCGACGGCGAGACAGGCGAAATCGTTGTCAAGACAAGTGAAAAAGTTCCCTGCGGCTTATTTAAAGGATATTATAACGATAAAGAAAAGACCGACGAGGTATGGTATGACGGATATTATCACACGGGCGACACAGCGTGGCGTGATGAGGACGGCTTCTACTGGTATGTCGGCAGAGTCGATGATGTTATCAAATCATCGGGCTATCGCATAGGACCGTTCGAGATTGAAAGTGTTATCATGGAGCTTCCGTATGTTCTCGAATGCGGTGTTTCAGCCGCTCCCGACCCCGTAAGAGGACAGGTTGTAAAAGCGAGCATCGTGCTTGTCAAGGGCGTTACACCGAGCGATGAGCTTAAAAAGGAAATTCAGACCTATGTTAAGGCTCACACTGCTCCTTATAAGTATCCGCGTATTGTTGAGTTCAGAACTGAGCTTCCCAAGACAATCAGCGGCAAGATTCAGAGAAATAAATTATAATTTTTTTCATCAGGATATTGACTTTTTTAAATAAGTTTGATAGACTTTGTACATTAAAGGCTTTGACGAAGAGTTCATAAAGCGGAAAACCCTCAGAGAGGCGGCGTCTGGTGCGAGCCGTCGGTTGAGTTTTATGTTTGTAGCTTCCGAGCCGGGAGGAAGAACGCCCTGCGGCAAGTAGAACCTCCCCGTGACTGCTGCGTAAAGGCATAAGGCTTGATAGAGCCTGAGTGGCGCAAAAGCGCAATTTGAGTGGTACCGCGGGTTTTATGCTCGTCTCAAAGTCATTAAGCTTTGAGGCGGGCTTTTTTACTGCCTCAAAAGGAGGTTTATTTCATGGCACAGATGACAGGACTTGATTTTAAAATCAAAGAGATGGCTGCGCGTATCCGTGAGCTTCGTGAGATTACACGATTCACAGCGGAGGAAATGGCGCAGAAAACAGATGTTACAACAGAAGAGTATTTAAAATGCGAAAACGGCGAGAGCGACCTTAACTTTGCGTTTATTTACCGCTGCGCTCTTGCATTCGGCGTCGATGTTACGGATATTATCGAGGGCGTCAGCCCCACGCTTAAATCCTTTACCGTTACAAGAGCGGGCAAAGGTCAGCGCATTGAGCAGGCGCACGGAATGGTTTATTATAACCTCGCCGCCGCTTTTCAGAACAGAATAGCTGAGCCGCTTTATGTTAATTGCTCCTACAGCGAAGAAGCGGAGCATAAGGACATTGAGCTTACAACCCACGCAGGTCAGGAATGTGATATTGTCATTTCCGGTCATTTACAGGTTCAGATAGGCTCTCATAAAGAGATTTTAGGCCCCGGAGACAGCATTTATTACGACAGCTCTTCTCCTCACGGAATGATTGCCGTTAACGGCGAGGACTGGCTTTTCTACGCTATCGTCCTCAATCCCACGGGCGAGCCTATTCCCGAGCTTTCACACGAAAAAATTATTGACGACAACACAGTTGTTGAGCATAAGAAAGACACGAAAAAGCGTGTATATCAGAAGTTCATTGATGTTGAGGAAAATGAAAAGGGCACACCCACATCAATCAAATTCAAGAATACCGAAAACTTCAACTTTGCGTTCGATATTGTTGACGGCGTTGCAAAGAAAAATCCCGAAAAGCTCGCTATGCTCCATATTTCCAAGGACAAGACAGAGCGCAGATTTACATACCGTGATATGAAGCGTGCGTCAAATCAGTGCGCCAACTACTTCAAATCTCTCGGTATTAAAAAGGGCGACAAGGTAATGCTCGTTCTCAAGCGTCATTATCAGTTCTGGTTCGCTATGCTCGGTCATAATAAGCTTGGTGCGATTGCGATTCCCGCTGTTAATCAGCTCCAGGTTCACGATTTTGAGTACCGCTTCAAGGCG
>JAZUFU010000113.1:0-129377 GCA_045640865.1 Acutalibacteraceae bacterium
ACATATGAAATCTGCCCGTGGCCCAACAGAGTTTTCACAGGGCTTTACCCGAAAAATGCTCCCGACGCGCAGACTATCCCCAAGGAATATGCAACGATTCTCAACAACACCTTCAACACGCTCGGAACTGTTGAGAACTGCGAGGAAAAGGGCCTTAAAATCGGTGTGCTTATGGGTGACTGTCAGCTTTATCAGCGTGAATATCCCGACAGCGAATTTTCAGAGGAAGCAAAGCGTGAAACAGGCACGGTGCTTCGTGATGACCCCGCTGTTATCGAAAAATTCAAAACTGAGCTGTTCAATTGTGAAACACCCGACAGAGAGCTGCTTTTAAAATATATGTCCGCCGCCGCGTTCCCCGGATTTTACGCTCTTTCTCTGCCGCTTCTGAAATACGGCGTACCTGTTCGTCCCGTGCTTCTTGACAACGCGCGCCGTTACGCGGGCTATCTTGACGATTACTCCGTACTCATTCTCAGCTATGAGTTCATGAAGCCCGATTATCCCGACATCAACAACTCCCTTTCCGAATGGGTTAAGCAGGGCGGCACGCTGATTTATGTCGGCAACGGCGAGGATCCCTACAACAACATCACTTCATGGTGGACGGGGAAATATAAAAATCCCGCTGAGCATCTTTTTGACATGCTCGGCATCAGCCCCGAAAATGAAAAAGAAATTTTCACCTGCGGCAAAGGCATCGCCGCCGTGTGGAACATTAACCCATGCGTGTTCAGCTACTCAAAAGAAAACGCAGATTTTCTGCGCGAATTTGTGTGCGAAGTTCTCAAAGAAAAGGACATCGTTCCGCAGTATAAAAACTACCTTTCAATCGAGCGCGGCAACTACATTATCGCCGCGGTTATGGACGAAAGCGTAAGCGATGAACCGCTCGTTTTTGAGGGAAATTTTGTTGATATGTTCACGCCCGATTTTGCACTAACGACTAAGAAAATTCTTAAAGAAAACGACAAATGTATGCTCCTTGACCTTGATAAAATACAGAACGAAAAACTCTGCATTCTCGGTACTTCCGTGAGAATTTCTGACCTTGCGGAAAACGGAAAAGAAATTACTGTGAAGCTCAGAGGCGCAAGTCCGCTCAAGGCAAATATCAGGCTGAAAGTTCCGTTTGCTGTCAGAGAAGCGTTCATCGACGGCGAAAAGGCTGACTGTGTATATGACGAAAAAACGCAGACCGTTCTCGTTTCGTTCCTCAACAAAACAGGTGAAAGAGAGCTTATCATAAAATGAAGCTGACAAGAGAGAAACTTATTGAAAATTTCAACTCTATAAACGATTATTCCGCTTTTCAGAAGACTTTCAGCCCGTGTTACTCAAATATAGGCTTTGAAATCGAACCCGAAAGCTGCGGCTCGGGCGCGCTATGGCTTCACTACAACCGCGCATCGAGGAAGCTGTGGGATTCCTTTATTGATTTCCCGCTGAAGCAGAATAAGGCAGAGACCTCGGCATTCAGCGTTGTTTTCGGTGAAAACAAAACGAAAGCAAAGCTGACCTTCACCGACACGGACACGATTTATTTTTCGGCTGACGGACTTGACAGCGTTAAGCTTTTTGCGAAGAAAAATAAAAATCTCCGCTCATTCTGGATTGAAAAAATCAGCGAAAACGAAGCGGAGGTTTTCGGCTACTCTGAAAACACGGACGACCGCGACCCCGACGAAACTGTGCCGTTTTATATTTATCTGAAAGCTCTTCAAGGTGAATTTTTGGTGGATAAAAATGATGTAATTATCCGTTCAAACAGCGATAAAAAAATTATCATTTCCGCCGCCGTTGAGGTGCTGAATATTGACAGAGAAAACGCTCAGAAAAAAGCAAAAAATTCTCCAGAAAAATTCTCAGAAGCTAAAGAAAAATGCAGAGGATTTTATCTTGAATGTTTCAGAAAATTTGATCTCAATATCAGCTCGGAAAGAGAAGAAAAAATTATCGCAAAAGCGGCTTACGGTCTGACAGCAAATCTTGCGAAAGCTCCCGGAAAACTCAGCGGACACATTTCATCTTTTCCTAGCAGAGGCTCATATCCGACTCACTTTTTGTGGGACACCTGCTTTCAGAATCTTGCTTATGAAAATTTCTCCCCTGCCCTTGCCGCTGAGTTTCTTTTGCAGATAGCCGCTTTTCAGCGTTCGGACGGCAAATTCCCGCAGTTTATGTGCTCAACCTGGGAGCGGCCTCATTACTCACAACCTGCGCTCGTCGGCTGGGCGGCAATGAGAATCGCGGCACGGACGAATGATAGAAAATTCATCGAGGATATGACCGATGCCATAGAAAAAAACAATCTCTGGTGGCTCAATTCAAGGAACAGCGAGTGCGGGCTCATAAGCTGCCCTCACGGGCTTGAAACAGGGCAGGACGACTCGCCGCGATTTGACAACGGTACAACCTTTGCCTGCGACATGAACTCCTATGTGCTCCATCAGCTTCACTGCGCCGCGGAGCTTAACAGTATGATTGGCAGAAATGAAAAGGCTCTTTTCTGGGAGGAAAAAGCGGAAAAACTTTCGCAGAAAATCATTGAATTTTTATGGTGCGAAGAAGACGGAATTTTTTATGATGTTTCGCCCGAAAGCGGAGAATTTGTTAAAATTGTTTCGCCTGTTTCTTTTCTGCCTTTGTGGGCGGGCGTAAATCTCCCGAAAGAAAAAACGGAACAGTCTGTCAGAAAATATCTGCTCAATCCCGAGTATCTTTTCGGTGAAATCCCGTTCCCGAGCGTCGCGTATAATGACATAAATTACGGCAGCGGCAACTGGTGGCGCGGCCCGACCTGGATGCCCAACGCCTACCTCATGCTTGAAACGCTCGACGGGCTCGGATATGAAAAAGAATATTATGAACCCGCCGAGAGGCTTTACAATGTTATTCTCAATGACGGCGAGCTTCACGAGTTGTTTGACTCAAAAACGGGCGCAGGTCTCGGCGCGGCTGAACAGGGCTGGACGAACGCGATTTTCATTAAACTTTGCAGCATTGTGAACAGAGGATAAGCCATGTTTATACTAAGCAACAAAACATCTTTTCACGATAAATACCGAGTTATCGGCGAGCACGTTGCGGACTATGTTTTTTCGCCGCATATGCATGACCAGTGCGAATATATTTTTGTTGAAAAAGGCGTCTGCTTTGTCTATATAAATTCGGAGCTGATAACGCTCAACGAGGGCGACGCGTTTTTCGTTGTGCCGTGGCAGCTTCACTCAATCGAGGGGCAGAAGGGCAGCGAGATGTATATCGTTACATTTTCAAACGAGGCAATCGCGTTTTTTGACGAGCATATCGACATTGACAACTACTCAACAAAGCCGTACCGTCCCTCTGAAAGCGTAAATGAAACGGTTTTTTCTCAGCTTGTGGAGCAGAAATGCCCGAATGTGATAACGCTGTGCGCGTGTGCTAATCTTATCTGTGCTGACTTTCTCAAAAATAATCCTCAGCCTAAAGGAGCAGAAAAAAGCGGCGCGGACAGCACAATCGCCATCAACGCCGCAAAATATATGCGAACTCATTATAAAGAAAAACTGACTCTGCCGCAGGTTGCAAAAGCGGTCGGGACATCTGCCGCATACCTGAGCAGAGTTCTGAGCAGCACAAACAGCCTCGGCTTTTCGGGTTATCTTGACGAGTTGAGGATTTCCTACGCGCAGATGCTCCTGCGCACAACGGACATGAAAATTGCCGACATTGCGAGAAGCTCGGGATATTCAAATATCCGCACATTCAACCGCAAATTCAAGGAGCATTTTTATCAGTCCCCCACCTCCCTGCGAAAAGAGGAAAAACGGGAATCGGAAAAGAATATGTAAATAAAAACGAATGGACTTTGTTTTGACACAAAATCCATTCGTTTTCTGTTATTTTTTGAGATGCTTTTTCTTGGCTTCGCTCATTTTGGCGAGGATTCCCGTAACATATAAAATGCCGAAAATCAGAGAAATCAGCGCAAGTCCTGCCGTCGCTCCTTTTAAAAATCCCGCCCAGAATGTTTCTTCGATATTCATGAGCGCAAGCACCTGATTTGCAAGAAGTGCCGCGATGCCGACCGCAAAATACACAAGCAAAACCTTGCTCATTTTTTCTTTTTCAAAGTTGCTGTACTCCGCAACCTGCTTTACTGTTTCTTCAAGCTCTTTATCCATTTTCCCGCTTTTCCTTTCTCCGTTTAAAATCTCACGCAAATCCACGCCGTAAAAATCCGATATTTCTATCAGAACGCTTATATCGGGTAAATTCGCGCCTGTCTCCCATCGGGTAACAGTCCTTCTTGAAACGCTGAATTTCTCCGCCGCCTGCTCTTGTGTAAAACCTTTTTCCTTACGCAGGCATTTGAGAAACTGACCTATTTTTATCTGATCCATAATAAGTCCTCCTTTCAAGCAACAGAATACAATATTTTCCTTTTAAAAAACAGGACACAAAGCGGGCAAATGACCTGTTTTTCATTTTGAGACACACTGTGTCTCTTGAATTTTATCAAAAATACCGAAAAAACTGCCGCCATATAAAACGGCGGCAGTCCATAAATTATAATTTTTAATCAGCCCTGTGCATAGTCGCCGACAAGCATCATGTACTCACCGATCTGTGCGCCGAATTCGGGTGCACCGTCCATGATGAGTTTGCCTGTCTTGGTGGATTCAAGCATATCGGCAGTTGACATAAGAATACCGAGTGCGCTGTCAAGTGAATCGAAACGCATGGTGAAGAAAGGCATTGCTCTCTTATATACGCCTCTGCCTGCACGGGATTTGCCTGCTTTAATTCTCAGGTAAGCGGAAATGTCCTCATATCCGTTAACCGCCCACGCATAAACGCGGTCGGGGCTCTTGAGCGTCCAGTCATGAACAGCGGGATGGCCCTGCTTGTTAAGCTGGCTGATACCTGAGGAAAGAAGATAGAAATAGCACTTAACCATAAGCTTCTTGTCTTCTTCTGCCGCGGGGGGCTCTTTAGCCGTCAGAACGCTGGACATTTTAAGAAGCGTTGCCATGAGAGCCGCAAATACCTTGGGGTATTTAAGTGCGCCCTTCATCTTGGGAAGAGTTGAGGGAGCAATTTTGCCCTTAAGGAAAGAGTTCATAGCGTCAATGCTCTTAAACTCAAGGTCAACATAAGCGTTTGTTGCAACCTTGTCCGCGCAAACCTTCCACTCGCCGTTGTTAACTGTGAAGTGAGTGCCTACTTTTCCGCCGGGTGAATCGGGATCGATTGCGCTGAGCTGGAAAACAGCGTGCATATGCTCAAACTTCTTAGCAAGTGAGGGAACGTCTGTACCGATAACCTTTATGAGAGGCAAAGCAGCACAAAGAAATATTTTATTGGTTAATACGGCTTCGCTCGCCATAATAAATCATTCCTTTCTGTCGGAGTACAAAGTTAATTAAACTTCGTCGTCCCAGTTGTCGTCCTCTTCAAAGTCTTTGTTCATTGCTTCACGAACAGCAGCGATGATACCGTTGCAGTCGATGCCGAGCATTGACATAATGTCTTCATGAAGACCGATAGGAGCAAACTTATCCTGAAGACCAAGGCGTGTGAATGCACAGCCCTTGCCTGCCTCTGCCATAACCTCAGCAACAGCTGAGCCGAGACCGCCGAGAACGGTATGATCCTCAACAGTGATGATACGGCGGGTATCCATAACAGCTTTAAGGATAGCTTCCTTATCGATGGGCTTGATTGTGTGCATATCAAGAACGCGAACCTTAAGTCCGTCAGCGTTCTCAAGGAATTTAGCTGCCTGATAAGCCTGGAATACGCAGGAACCGCAGGCGATAACCGTGATGTCTGTGCCGGGGTTAACCTCGAATGCTTTACCTACTTCAAACTTATACTCAAGCGGGAAATCCTTATTGTAAAGAACACGGTCAAAACCACGGTTGATTCTGATGTAGTAAGGACCGAAGTTCTCATAAGCTGCCTTAACTGCTTCTGCGGTTTCAACGCCGTCAGCGGGGCAGATAAGAGTCATGTTGGGCATAGCACGCATTGTTGCCATATCGCAGATTGCGTGATGTGTTGAACCGGCCTGACCGAAAGATGTGCCTGAATGTGTTGCAATTGTTTTAACATTGATGTTCTGATAGCAGATGTCAGTATGAATCTGGTCAGCAGAACGAAGAGATGCGAATGTTGAGAAGGTTGAAACAAAGGGAACAAGGCCTGCCTTTGCCATACCTGCTGCGATACCGAACATATTCTGCTCAGCAATACCTACATTGAAGAAGCGATCCGGGAATTCCTTACCGAATACACCGATTTTTGTTGAACCTGCAAGGTCAGCAGAAAGTCCGACAATTTCCTTATGTTCACGACCGAGGTCAACGAGGGTCTGGCCGTAAATTTCAGCAGTAGAGAGTTCTGTTGACTCAAGAGCTGTATATACAAGTCCGCCTGCCATAATTATTTGCCCTCCTTTTCTGCACGTGCAACGCGCTTCTCATAATATTTCTGAAGGCTTTCCTTAGCCTGCTGGTATTTGCCTTCGTCGATTGCACCGTAGTGCCAGTGATAATCGTCTTCCATGAAGTCGATGCCTGCGCCCTTGATTGTGTTGGCGATGATCATAACGGGAGCATCGGGCTCGCCGAGAGCGTAATCAATAGCCTCTGAAAGAGCGTTGAAGTCATGACCGTCAATGTCAAATACATGGAAACCGAATGCACGCCATTTGTCTGCAAAGGGTTCAAGGGGCATAACGTCTTCTGTGCGTCCGTCGATCATGCACTTGTTGCGGTCAACGAAAGAGATAACATTTGTTGCCTTGAAAGCTGCGATTGACATGGCTGCTTCCCAGTTGGAGCCTTCGTCGCATTCGCCGTCGCCGAGGATACAATATGTTTTGTAATCCTTGCCGAGAACTTTTGCTGCAAGACCTGTGCCCAGAGCGATTGAAAGGCCGTGGCCGAGTGAACCTGTTGAAGCGTCAACACCGATAACCTTGTTGGAGTCAAGATGAATACCCATCTTTGAGTTTGTAAGGTTGAAGGTTTTGAGCTGCTCGGGATCATTGTAACCGAAGTCGCAGAGAACGGGAGCATAAGCGATGCCTGCATGACCTTTACTCATGATGAAACGGTCTCTGTCTTCCCAGTTGGGATCTTCTTTTTTGATGTTGAGATATTTGTGATAAAGAATGGTGAGCATATCCATAACGCTCATGCCGCCGCCGATATGACCTGAGCCTGCCCAGAATGTAGTGTCAAGGCAAAGGTTACGGAGTTCATGTGCTTTCTTTTCAAGAGCTAACCATTCAGCTTTTGATAATGCCATGGTGAATTCCTCCCTATAAAATTTTTTGAGGTTAATTTATATTTCAAAATGCAGGCAACGCCGAAGCATTGCCATGCATTTTTAAAATATCGGTTTAAATCAGAATGCTTCGGGGTGCATCTTCTTAACTACCTTGAATGCTTCGTCAGCTACTTCGCAGGTGAACTTAATGTCTTCATCAGAAAGAGAAGCGTTAAGGAAGTGGTTATGATGGCCTGCAAGGAAGATTCCGCGCTTAACCATTTCGGCAATCCAGTCCTGATGGATAATCATTGAGTCGTCGTTAGCGATTCTGAGGTAGAAGAGTGCGGGTTCGCCGGAAATAACAAGGTCAACGCCGTTGTTGTCAGCTGCGCTCTTAAGACCGTCAAGAAGTTTAACAGCCTTGCCCTTGAGGAGTGTGGGGCAGTCGATAGCCTTCATCTTGTTGATGTTGGCGATAGCTGCTGCGAAGGGAACTGCGCTCATCCAGTAAGAGCCTGTGTATGAAAGTCCGCTTACAGCGTCCTTGAGCCAGTCTTTACCGCAGAGAGCGGAGATGTTCCAGCCGTTAGCGATAGCTTTGCAGAAGCAGATAAGGTCAGCTTCGATGCCGTAGAAATGGTCTGAACCTGCAAGGTCAAGACGGAAGCCTGCGCGAACGTCGTCCATGATAAGAACGATGCCTTCTCTTGTGCAGATTTCACGAACCTTCTTCCAGTAGCCTTCTGCGGGAAGTACGTTATCGAAGTAGTTGCCGTGAAGATAAGGAGTAGAAATGAATGCTGCGATTTCGTCCTTATTCTCAGCAATAGCTTTTTCAAGAGCGTCTATATCGTTCCAGTCAATGTAAATGCTGTTTGCAACGTCCTCGGGAAGAATTCCGGGATAGTCTTTCTTCTGAGTCCATGCTGAAACACCGTGATAGAAGCCGTTGATGAAGATAATCTTTTTGCGCTTTGTTGCGTTACGGGCTGTAAGGATAGCGCAGGAAGTAACGTCGTTACCGTTCTTTGCGAAGAAAGCCCAGTCAGCTGTGTTAACAGTGTCAACCATAAGCTCTGCAAGCTCAACCATCTTGTAAGAGGGAGAAGTTGTGCAGTTGCCGATTTTTGCCTGTTCCATAGCGGCAGCGTCAACATCGGGATCATTGTAGCCGAGGATGTTGGGGCCGTATGCGCACATATAGTCGATGAATCTGTTTCCGTCAACATCCCAGAAATAAGAGCCCTGAGCCTTTTCTGAGTAGAAAGGCCATGCGCTTACGGGGATCCAGTTGCCTTCCGCAGGGCCGAGATGACCGTAAATACCTGAGGGGATAACCTTTGTTGCACGGGCAAACAGCTCGTGGCTTTTTGTATAATCGTTAATTTTGAAGCTCATTGTGTAATCCTCCTTATGCAAGATAAAGTCCGACTCTGTCGAGTATGCGGTTCATATTATCGAGCATATTGATCATGCCCTTCATGATGATTTCGCCTTCGCCGATTTTAGCAACAGCGTTTACTTTACCGTCAAAGAGGTCGTGAGCAAGCTGCATGTTGCCGAATTCCATGATTGCGCGGTACTTTTCAGGCTCTTTCTTGAGGGTGATCATGTGATGATCCTTAACCTCGATGCCTGCTGAGGGACCGCCCGCAATTGACATTTTGATAACGCCGTCGGGAATATAACCTGCGCTGAATGAGCCGATTTCATCGTTGTTGCCTATCTGAGAGATAGCAACAGAAATGGTGTAGAAGAGAAGCTTTGTGCTTATCTCAAAGAATTCAGGATCCTTGAGGTCCTCTTCTGAGGGGCGCATATACTTGTTGAGAAGGTCTGTAAGCGGAGTGAACTGCTTAAGAAGGAAGCTTATCTTTGTAAAGCCCTTTGAGGGGATAGGTGTAACAGTACCGTCGATAAGTCCGTTGAATTTCTCGCATGATGAGAAAGGAAGCTTAACGTCGCATTTGTCGCAGCCCTGCTCCATGCGGCATCTGCCGTCTTTGAATGTAAGAGTAGCCTTGGGACCGCCCTTAACGTCAAAACCGATTGAAACGGGGTTCTTGGTCTTGACAAGCTCTCTTGCCTCTGCACTTAATTCGCAAAGGTTTTCGAGTGTTCCGAGTATGGCATACAGGTTAATGTAAGCCAATGTTTTTGCGTCTTTCAAATTTGCATCAGTCAAAATGTATTCCTCCTTAGAATAAACATATTTGCCCTTATATTTTACCAAAACAACACAGAAATGTCAAACTTAAAACTGCATAAATAATTTTGTTATTTTATGTATATTATTACATTAAAATGCCTGTCCGCTGTCAGAAATTCTGTGCAAATTTTCATTAAACAGGGCTTAAAGCGTAAATTCTATGCCCGCGAGCGACCTTATTTTCATCATCACTTCGCTGACCTTGCCGACAAGCGCGTTAAAGTGCTTATACTCCTCATCTTTTGCGCCTGCTTTTATGTATTTCGCAAAGTCCGCCGCCTCATAATACATAAGAATTTTCTTTTCTTTGTCCTCTGAAAGCGCGGTCATGTTTCCGCTGTTGTCATATATTTTCATCTCCGTCAGCTGAGACATGGAAGGCAGCACTATCGTACCCTCGTCGCCGCAAATCATCGAGCCGCATCTGTCCTGCGCAACCTTTGAATAAGTCAGCGTAACCTGCCTGCCGTCATAGTCAAAAATCGCCGTGCCGTAGCCGTCAGCTCCCGTTGAAAGAAAGCCCGAGGAGGCGGTAATTTTATAAGGCTCGCCGAAAATATCAAGCACGGGATAAATGCAGTAAATTCCTAAATCCATAAGGCAGCCTGTGGCAAAGCGCGGATTAAAAATATTCGGCAGCTCTCCCCTTTTAAGCGCGGGATATTTTGACGAAAGCTGAGAAAAATCAAAATGCGCCGTGGTAACCTTGCCAATCTTTTTCACCGCATCGAGAAGCGTTTTTCTCTCGGGCAGATGCAGATACATTATCGCCTCGGTATAGACGAGATTTTTCTCCCTCGCAAGCTCGCAAAGCTCATAAAATTCATCGGGCGTAACTGTTATCGGCTTTTCACAAAGAACGTGTTTGCCGCTTTTCAGCATCAGCTTGCTCTGCGGATAATGAAGTGAATTGGGACTTGCGATATAAACCGCGTCAATATCGCTCGCGGCGAACTCGTTTATATCGTCAAAAATTTTTGCTCCGCCGAAAGGCGCGGCAAAGGCTTCGCCCTTTTCTATGCTTCTTGAATACACCGCCGCAAGCTCCATGTCCTCACAAAGCTGTGCGCCTTTTACAAATTCCTCGGCTATCCAGCCTGTTCCTATAACGCCGTATTTTATCATAAAATCACCTTCAAAAAACAAGCCCGCAAAACGCGGGCAGAAAATTATACAATATTTATCATTTCATCCTGGAGCCAGTCGGCACCCGACATGTCAGGTGTAAGAGATACGCCTGTCAGCGCGGAAATAACGCCGAGAATTATACCTATTGCAATGACAATAACAATCATCAGAAGCTCTGCTTTAAAATAATTCTGACGCGCCTTGTATGACTTGTCGCACGCAAAAACAATTGCAAGAATAAAGCCCACAAGCGGTATGCAGGATAAAAGCGTCCAGCCTATATAACTGCCTACGGTCGGGATTTTCTGAGTTGAATAGTCGTTATTGTAATCAACAGGCTGAACGGGATACGGAATCGACTGCTGAACAGGTGCGGCTTCCTTTTTTACGGAAGCTCCGCAATTCGGGCAGAACAGCGCCCCGTCCTGAATATATGCTCCGCATGAACTGCAATACATAATCAACGCTCCTTTTTTATTTCATTGAAATCATTTTATCATTTTGCTTTTTTATTGTCAATCCTGTTTGCAAAATCCGTCGAAATGTGGTATTATATTCAAAAAAATTCAGGGAGGATTTTATTATGCCGACTCCAATAAAAATTCTTGATTTATATCTTGTCCGCCACGGTGAATCCACGGGAAACATCGGCAAGGAAGATGAGTTTGACGACGACAGAAAATACGACCATCCGCTTTCGCCGAGAGGTGAAAGACAGGCTCAGCTTGTGGGCGAATATTTTTCCGCTCTGCCCGTTGACTGCATTTTTTCAAGCGGCCTTCGCCGTTCCGTTCACACAGCGCATGAAATCGCGGTACATCAGCCCGAAAACGGCGCGAAGCAGGTTGAGGTTCACAAAATCTTCACTGAATGCAACACAGGCGAAGAAACAGTCGGCAGAACGATTGACGAAATCAAAAAGGATTTTCCTCTTGCTGTTTCCGCTCTCGGAACTGACGCGAGCGAAAGAGTTATTTTCCACGGAAAGGACGACACCGACGAGCAGCTTTTAGCGCGCGGCAAGGAGGGAATTGACTACATACTCAACCGCTTTCATAACGGCGAAACAGTTTTGGTTGCCGCCCACGGAGCAATAAACACATTCCTGCTTTTCGCGGCTCTCGGTCTTTCGCACGAGCAGAGCTTTGACCCGTCATTCTTCAACACGGGCATAACAAAAATAGAATTCTTTAAAAAGGGCACGGGGCTTTTCTCGGACACGCACCTTATTTATCACAACATCGTACCGCACCTTTACAAGGAAATGCCCGAGTTTAACTTCTGAAAAAATGCACGGAGGAAACAAATTCTTCCGTGCATTTTTATTATTTATCCAAAAAGCATAACGCCATTATTCCGATAAATGACAGCACCACCGCCGCAACTTCTTTCTTCTTCGGTTTGTCGGGAGTGAAGCAGCAGATTATTGTTGAAACTATCATCAGTCCGCCTGTTACAAACGGATACTGCGCCGACGCAGGCAAGCCTTTTCTAAGACTCAGAAGCAGAAAATAATTCGCCACATTACTGAGAAGTCCGTAGCCTATAATACAGCCCGTCGATTTTTTCGTGAGCTTTATATTCTCGTCCTTATTGAGCAGAATAAGGATGAGGCATATAATAACCGTCCATAGCGCAAGGAGCATTGAATAGCCCGCTTCGCTCGTTTTTTCATACGGAGCGTCATTATGTATCTTTGAAAGCACACCCGAAAGTCCGTTGAAAACGAACACGCCGATATAGTAAATCGTACCGCCCGATTTGTTGCCTTTTTCTACCGTAATTCCGAGTGCGGCGGCGATAAGAACAAGGCAGATTATTTTGCCCGCCGTCAGCTTTTCGTCATAGAAAACAAGACCGACAATAAACGGCAGAACCATTCCGCCGAGTGAGCAGAAAACCGAGTAAAGCGACAGGTTTATTTTGCTGAATGACTTGAGACTGCAAAACGAAAACGCTATGGAATTCAGCGCGGCGAGGAATGAAATTCCCGCGGAAAAAGGCGTAAACTCAAATTTAAATCTATTTATAATGAATAGTATGACAAAGCCTGTCATGAATGCTCCGCAGGAAAATTTGAATGCGGCTTTTGAGTTTGTGTTCCCCTGCTTTTCGTAAGCTGAGCTGAGGTAAAGCTGAAACGCGAACATCACAACAGCCGTGCTTACAAGTGAATAACTGACTAACATTTTTTGCTCCCGAAATTATCTTTGTTTTTCTATTGCTTTTTTAATATTTTCCATTATCATGCTCTTGCCGAAAATAAGCCACAGCACAATTATTTCAATGGCAATCATCGGCAGAACCTGCGTTGTAAGCCTCGATATAAAAAGCGGCTTATACGGCATTGAGTAAAGAATTGAAATCCACAGCGAATTTAACAAAAGGCTTCCTAAAATTTCATTCAGCAGAACGCTCACCGTTATTTTAACAAAGCCCGTTTTCTTATAAAGGAAAAAGCCGAAGCAGATTCCCGTCAGAACAGCTGTCAGCGTGAAGCCCGGGAAATACGGCCCGACAGGAAAAATCAGTGCGCTCGCTACATCGCCCAAGCCTGCCACAAGCGCGGCGGCAACAGGGCCGAAAAAGTAGGCGGCAAACGCCACAATAATAAACGACAGGCTGATTTTTATCGTTTCGGTGTGAGTTGAAATCATGCTCACCACAATGTTGGCGGCGATAAGCATCGCAATAATTGCAAGATTTCTCGGCTTTGAAAGCTCTTTTAATTTAATCATAAAAAATATACCTCCTTCGCTGAATAATAAAGAGGCATAAGTCATCAATATTATAACAGCGGGATGCGAAACGCAGAACTGATTTCTCACCGTCAGGCGACAACTCCCCGTTCACCTGATTTCCTCTGCGAATCTACTCTGTTGAAATGTGTGATATTACTTTACCACAATATCACAAAAAAGTAAACAGTTTTTTTATTTATGTTGAAATAAAACCGCTGTTGGGGTATAATTAAGAAAATACTGATTAAGGAGACTTTTCCATGAAAAGCAGATTTTTAAAAAGTTTGTTATCTTCAATGCTCACCATGCCCTTCACGGCGGCGGCAGGTGTGCCTGTTTTTTACAAAAGCAACGCCTGCAAAGCTCCCGAGCTTAAATTCAACGAGGACGGCAAATTCAGAATCCTTCACATAACCGACATTCACGAGGTTGACCCCGAAATGGACGACGATCCCGACAAAACAGTTGCAATTACGTGCAGTCTTGAAACAGTCAATGTTATTAAAGAAAGCATTGAAAGAGCAAAGCCCGACCTTGTTATCTTCGGCGGAGATAATCTCAGCGGCTACTGGCAGGAATTCACCTATGATTATGTTGAAAAAACAATCGACAAAATCACAAAGCCGTTAAGAGATAAAAACATTCCTTTCGCCATTGTTTTCGGCAATCACGACTCGGAAATTCAGAAATTTTTCAGAGAATTTCAGATGCTCTGCTACATGAGATATGACAACTTCATCGGCACGCTCAACGCTGAGGAAATGCACGGCGTCGGCAACCAGAACATTCTCATCAAGAGCAGCAAGTCCGACAAGGCGGCGTTCAACATCTGGCTTGTGGATTCCAACGACTATCCGCACGATGAAACGGGCAAACGCCTTAACGGCTACGACCACATTCACAAGGATCAGCTTGACTGGTACGAGCGCACCGCTGAAAAGCTCAAGGCTGAGAACGGCGGCGAGCCTCTGCCCTCAATTCTTTTCCAGCATATTCCCGTAACTCAGGAATATGACGCACTTATCAAGGTTGACGCAAACACCGAGGGAGCAATAAAGCGCGGCGATGATTACTACATCATCAACAAGGATTATCTCATCAGCGGCGACATGAAAGAGACTCCCTGCGTACCCGAAAATAGAGACAGAACTCAGTTTGATTTATGGAAAAAGCACGGCGATGTTGTCGCGGCGTTTTTCGGTCATGACCATGTAAACAATTTCATCTTCGATGTTGAGGGCATAAAGCTCATTCAGACCTTCGGCGCGGGGTATCATACATACGGAACGAACCATGGCTCAAGGCTTATCGTGCTCGATGAAAACAATCCGCGCGAATTTGAGACCGAGGACATCGTTGTTGAGAGAATAACAGATGTTAATCTTGACTGATGCCGTTCTTTTTCTTGACAAAATCTGTCAAGATGATATAATATTATAGAAATTTTAAACAGGAGTGATTATTATGCCACTTGTAACAACTAAAAAAATGTTTGAGGACGCTTACAACGGCGGTTACGCTGTAGGTGCTTTCAACGTAAATAACATGGAGATTATCCAGGGTATCACAGAAGCTGCCAAGAAGCTCAATGCCCCCCTCATTCTCCAGGTTTCCAAGGGCGCAAGAGCCTATGCAAACCACACTTACCTTGTTAAGCTTGTTGAAGCTGCTGTTGAAGAAACAGGCCTTCCCATTGCTCTTCATCTTGACCACGGTCCCGACTTTGAGACCTGCAAGAGCTGCATTGACGGCGGTTTCACATCAGTTATGATCGACGGTTCAAGCCTTCCCTATGAAGAGAATGTTGCTCTTACCAAGAAGGTTGTTGACTATGCTCATGCTCACGGCGTAGTTGTTGAGGGCGAACTCGGCACACTCGCAGGCGTGGAAGATGACGTTCAGGTTGAAGCAGGCAACGAGAGCTACACAAATCCCGACCAGGTTGAGGATTTCGTTAAGAGAACAGGCGTTGACTCACTTGCAATCGCTATCGGCACAAGCCACGGCGCATACAAGTTCAAGCCCGGTCAGAAGCCCCAGCTTCGTTTTGACATTCTTGAAGAAGTTTCAAAGCGTCTTCCCGGCTTCCCCATCGTTCTTCACGGCGCATCATCAGTTATCCCCGAGTTCGTTGAGATTATCAATCAGTACGGCGGCTCAATGCCCGACGCTATCGGTATCCCCGAGGAAATGCTCCGTCAGGCGGCAACAATGGCAGTCTGCAAGATCAACATCGACTCTGACCTCCGCCTTGCTATGACAGCGGCAGTAAGAAAGTATATGGCAGAGAATCCCAGCCACTTTGACCCCCGTCAGTATCTCAAGCCCGCTCGTGAGGCTATTGAGGGCATGGTTGAGCATAAGATCAACACAGTTCTCGGCTGCGCAGGCAAAGCATAATCTAACGGTTATATAAAAATAAAAGGCAGCTCGCTATGAGTTGCCTTTTTGTTTGCGGAATTTTTATTTAAAATCCCCATTTAGCGGTCTTCGGCTGTAGGGCAGGGGCTTGCCCCCTGCCGCATGAGATTTTGCATAAATTTCGGCAGGGGCAAGCCCCTGCCCTACACTTGCTTATTTAAAAATATCTTTCAATCCGAATGTTGTCTTTTTATATATTTTATTTTTAACCGATTTTTTCGGACTTTTGGCAAATCCTACTCCCTTTTTACCGTAAAGAGGATTTACCGCCTTTTTTGCTTTTCTTTTTATTTTTCCAGTTGTCCGAGCCTTGAAAGATTTTTTAAGGCTCGGTTTTCTCATTCCGACTTTCATTCAATCGTCTCCTTAAGGATGGCAAACTCCACACGGTCCATATCCCTGTGCAATCGCGCTTGATTTTGATATTGGAATTTTACTCTCTGCCAAAAACCTGCAACCATCAGCGTGATATTTGTTTCCTGTATCAGTAATATAAACAGTATATGAATCATTTCCCCTTACAGGAGCTTGTGTTGTTGTCCTTGTTGTCGCTTTGGTTGTCGGTCTTGTAGTTGCCTTTGTCGTTGTTTTCGTTGTCGGCTTTGCAGTTGTCTTTGTCGTTGCTTTCGTTGTCGGCTTTGCAGTTGTCTTTGTGGTTGATTTGGTTGTTTGTTTTACTGTAGTTTTTGTGGTAGCTTTAGTTGTTGATTTCGCAGTTAGCTTAACAGTTGATTTTTCGGTCTGTTGCGTTGTCTCGGATGCTGATGTGATGCCTCTGTTTATCGGCGTTTCAGATTCTTCCTGATCTGTCTCTTCTTTGAATATTTCTTCTGAATTTTCTCCCGTAGTTGATGTTTCTTCTTCAGTGTATTCAACCTCATTATACCACTGCTGTTCACTGACAGCCGAGGTTGTCGTGGTTGTTTCTTCGGGTACAGCTTCATTATCCGAACCTAATGAACCTATAACAGCAAATAAACCTATTATGCCTGCAATAATCGCCGCAAAAATCAGACACCCTTTTTTCTTTCCTTTTGTTTTTTTCATAATACCACTTCCTGTTTTGAAATACAATACTATCGTATCTTTTGAAAATATCTGCGCATAATTATTTGTGTGATTATTTTACACCATATCAGGTGTAAAGTCAATAACATTATTTTTCTTATGTTACTCTATTTTCAGGTGATATGATGAAAAGCTGCCCTGAAAGGATACGAGAATTGCGTGAAGACAATGACCTTTCGCAATCACAGATTGCAGAGGTTTTAAAAACCACGCAGCAGGTGTATTCAAGATACGAAAAAGGAATAAACGAGATACCCGTAAGGCACATTATAACTTTGTCAAGGTTTTATAATGTGAGTTGTGATTATATTCTCGGTGAAAGTGATATAAAAGAAAAACGAAGCAGGTGAATTGATTTTCACCTGCTTTTGTTATTATTCCTTATACGATATCAGACCGACCTTATGAAAATCCTCGGGGTTGTTGCGGATAATCCAGTCGATATAGGACGCGATCATCTTACCCGTAAGGAGGTAACCTGCGGGATTCATGTGCCCCTCAAGGAAAAAGTTTCTTCTGAACTCCTCATCGTACTCGGGCGCGTATTCTTCCAAATCAATCAGATATGTATTGTCAAAATACTCCGCCAGCTCCCTTATCGCCGCGGACGCCTTTTCCGCTCTTTCTCTGTTGCGTCTCTCACGCGGAAGTGTTACCAGAAAGAACTTTGCGTCGGGGTTCATTTTCTTAAGCCGCTGAATAATCCTCGCGTAATAGCCCGCAAAGGTTTCGCGATTCAGATTATAATCTTCCTCATTTATGTCGCTTGCCGAGCCTGCCTCCTGCCCAGCGTTGACAACATCATTCACGCCGAGAGCGATAACATACGCCTGGCAGATTAAGTCTTCGTTCCAAAAATCGTTCGCGTCCGCAAAGGAGTTCCAGTATTCACTTGCGGTCATGCCTCCGCGCGAAAAATTGCGCGCTTTCAGCCCTGCCGCTCTGCCGATATACTGCCCCCACGAATACTGGAAGCAGTCAAGATAAATCTTGTCCTTGCCCTCCTCAACGATTTCGAACTCGCCCGAGGAAAGGCTGTCGCCGATAAAGCCCATGCAGCGGAAGATGCCGCACATTCCGCCATCCGAAACAATATTGTCGAGAGGCTTTTCATCACTATTCATTATAAAAGGTTTCAAATCCATAAATACACCGCCTAAATTTAACGGCAGAGCCGAAAAATCGTACTCTGCCGTGTTTTTTATTTTGCAAAGTCAACCGCTCTGCTTTCGCGAACAACATTGACCTTAATCTGACCCGGATACTCCAGCTCATCTTCAATTTTCTTTGCAATATCTCTTGCAACGAGAACCATCTGATCGTCAGTAACAGCTTCGGGCTTAACCATTATCCTGATTTCACGGCCTGCCTGAATTGCAAATGACTTATCAACACCTGCAAATGAATTTGAGATTTCCTCAAGCTTTTCAAGACGCTTGATGTAATTCTGAAGATTTTCACGCCTTGCGCCCGGTCTTGCAGCTGAAACAGCGTCCGCCGCCTGAACAAGGCAGGCAACAACGGTCTTAGCCTCAACATCACCGTGGTGAGCCTGAATGGCATGAACAACCTGGTCGTTTTCTTTGAATTTCTTGGCGTACTCAACGCCGAGCTCAATATGAGAGCCTTCCATTTCGTGGTCGAGAGCCTTGCCGATATCGTGCAGAAGACCTGCGCGCTTCGCGAGTTTAACATCCGCGCCGAGCTCAGCCGCCATAAGACCTGCGATATAAGAAACCTCAAGAGAATGGTTGAGAACATTCTGACCGTAGCTTGTGCGGAATTTCAGCTTGCCGAGCTGCTTGATAAGCTCGGGGTGAATTCCGTTGACACCCGCGTCGATAGCGGCTCTTTCACCAGCCTGTCTGATTGTATGTTCAACCTCTTTGCGTGATTTCTCAAAGAGCTCTTCAATTCTTGCGGGGTGAACTCTGCCGTCGGCAATGAGCTTTTCAAGGGTTCTGCGCGCGATTTCGCGGCGAACGGGATCAAAGCAGGAGATTGTGATTGCCTCGGGCGTGTCGTCAATAATAAGGTCAACACCTGTGATTGTTTCGAGAGTTCTGATGTTTCTGCCCTCTCTGCCGATGATTCTGCCCTTCATTTCGTCGTTAGGCAGGGCAACGACCGAAACCGTAGCCTCCGCGCTGTGGTCTGCCGCGCAGCGCTGAATCGCTGTTGCGATAATCTCGCGCGCGAGAGTGTCGGATTCGTCTCTGGTTCTCTGCTCAAAGTCCATAACCTTGAGTGCCTTTTCGTGCGTAAGGTCATCCTCAAGTGTTTTAAGCAGGTAATCCTTTGCCTGTTCTTTGGTGAAGCCCGATATTCTTTCAAGCATTTCAAGCTGACTGCGCTTGAGGGATTCGATTTCCTCCTCCTTCTTTTCAGCCGCCTTTATCTTGTCTGAAAGGACTTCTTCTTTCTTTTCAAGGTTTTCTGTCTTTTTGTCAAGAGACTCTTCTTTCTGATTAAGACGTCGTTCCTGCCGTTGAACTTCGCTTCGTCTTTCTCTCAGTTCACGCTCAACTTCTGAGCGCTGCTTGTGGATTTCATCCTTAGCTTCAAGAATCTTCTCTTTTTTGGTGGATTCAGCTTTTGAAACCGCCTCATTAACTATTCGAGTAGCTTCCTGCTTGGCTGAGCCTATTGCCGCTTCACCGACTCTTTTGCGGTAAATGATGCCGATTGCAATGCCGAGAGCAAGGCTGACAACTACACAGGCAAGAATAATTATAATTAAAGTTCCTATAGTCAAGTTTTCCAAAGTTAACAACACCTCCTTGTTGAATTTTAAATTATAATAACTTTTCAGGAAATTATCATAAACGGAAAGTTCCGCTGACCTCATCTAATACGGCATATTAGACTACTATCTTGGTAATTATACATCATTTTGTACTGTATGTCAAGTTTTTTATTTGTAAAGCACAATATTATGTGTAATTTATTTAAAAATTTCAGAATTTTTCTGCATAATACAATAAATTACTTCTGCTGAAAGGGCTGTCGAATTCAGATGCAGAAAGCGTTTTCTTTGCTCGACGGTGTATGAGATACTCCGAGAGCAAAAAAACGCTTAGAAAAGTAAAAATATGGTTATGAAAAGCAAATCAAACTCTTCATAACCATATTTCAATTCTTATCTTTTTGCTTTTCGGTCTGCGCTGAAAGGTACAGACTCGCAAGGCTACTTTTCCTTAAAATGCGCCTTTCACCCGCCTTGCGTCCCTTTGCGCCTTGTAATACGTCAGTATAACATCGTCGCAAAAGAACGCAAATCGGGCAAAATTCATCATTTTAAGGTGCGAAGCAGTTTTTGACGAGAGAATTTTTTTGAAGACAAAGAAAGTCCGCATTACGCATACTGGCGTATTCGGATGCGGACTTGATGAAGTATTCGGGAAAATTATCCGTCAAAAACAAAAGTATCCTTGCGAGACTGTACCTAAGGCAACAGCCCGCATCAATGAATCTGTTTCTTATTAGGCTTTTTTGTAACTTTCTTCTTGTTTCCCTTTTCATCAACGATATATGTGCTCTCAAGCGCGGAAACAAGACTTGCTTTGTAGGCGGCGATGTATTCCGCTCTGAGCTTTGCCTGCTCCTCTTTTTCCTCATCGGTGAGTCCTTCCGCCTTGGACTTTCTCGCAAGCTCATTTATTCTGTCTATTCTCGACTGTTCCATAATTACTCCTTGTTTTTGCAGGCGGGGCAGACACTCATGCAGATTCCGCAGACGGCTCCCCTGCCGA
Organism: Acutalibacteraceae bacterium; assembly: GCA_045640865.1. Taxonomy (GTDB): domain Bacteria; phylum Bacillota; class Clostridia; order Oscillospirales; family Acutalibacteraceae; genus CAG-488. The sequence continues at coordinate 20,586 of JAZUFU010000113.1, forward strand.
TATTTTTATACGCTTTTTTCATGTGCTCACTGCACTTTTCGGGGTCAAAAACCTCCGCTCTTTCCATTCCCTGCTTCCACAACGTTCCCTTTATCGCTCCTGACGGGCAGGCTTTAACGCAGGCATCGCACTCAATGCAGGGTGAAACATACTCGATTTCTTCAATTTCAAACGGACAGTTGGTGATAACCGTGCCGAGACGCACATTCGCGCCGTATTTTTTATGAAGGAACAGCGAATTTTTGCCTATTCCGCCTAAGCCCGCAAGTGAAGCTGCCTTTTTGTGGGAATATCTGCCCTTGTAGTTCCAGCCGTCCTTGTTTATGCTCTGCGACGCGCCGACGGGAATATATTTATACCCTGCCGCCTGGAGCATAAGCCCCGCTTTAAGGCTCACATTGTCAATGAAAGTGTTTACCGTCCTGTAATGGTGAAAATATGTGTGAGTCGGAGCGTCCGTGATTTCCTCCACAACCGCGGTTGAAAGGTTGACAACTATGCTCACGGCGTAGGAGTCCCCGCCGAACGGGCCGTCGGGCAGCTTCGCAAAGCCGACATCGGAAACGCCGTTTTCATAAAGCATTTTCAAAAGCTTTTCCTGTATCTCCACAAAAACACCTCTTATTTTAAAACGGTAACGGTCATGTCTCCGCTCCGCTCGCCCGCGTATTCGCCGTCAAGATACGCTCTTGCAAAGTAAACGCAGTCATATTCGCCGCTGTCAACAGCCTTGTCGAGCTTATCGCGATACACAAACTGCCCGGGGGCAATCATGGGCGAAGTGTAAAGCAGGTTTTCCTCTCCGCCGTCGCCGACAATTTCATAAACCGAGAACTGAAGCGTATATTCGCACGCCTCGGGATTTTCAAACATGAAATCGCCCTTTGAACTGTCGCTTTTCAATGTAACATTGTTGTTTATAAGGTATCGGATTTCTCCCTCGGGAACCTGTTTTATGTGCTCAATTCCGTCAATCGATTCAATCACACCGTCTTTCGCCTTTGCTTTCGGCGTTACAGCCCACAAAAATCCCGGCGTGATAAGCTGAATGACTATCACGGCAATCAAAAGAATTGCCGCAAGAGCTGTTATCAGCAACGCAATTTTCTTTTTTCTGCTTGTTTTTTTCAATTTAATCAACACCGATTTCCAGCTTTATGCGGGCAGTCTGCATTCCGACAGGCTTATATGTTTCGGGATTGTAACCCAGAACCGCGAGCGTCGCCTCGTGAGTGCCGTACGGAATTTCATCAAAGAACGAAATTGAACGAATCTGCTTACCGGGCTCAACGCCGAGGGAACGGTAAAGCTCGTTTCCGTTTTCGTCAAGCAGATAGAACACAAGCACGCATTTATTCGAGTCCGCACTTCCGAATTCGATAAGCGCGGGGTCGTCGTACTCATTCATAATAACGGTGTCATTGACAAAAAAGTCAAACTTATGCGTGTCGCCTTTTACTTTTGTCGCTTTCACAAGTGCTTTCTGCTGACTTTCAGAAATATCCATATCAAAAGCAACCGCTTCGGGCTCAACTCTGCCCTTGAACTGAGCGTCCTTAACATAATCGGGCACAGCAACATTTCTGTTCAGAACCGAAAGCACAATCACTGCGACCAGCGCAAGCAGTATTGCCGCGCCGATGATTATACCAACCCGTCCGCTCTTTTTTATCAGCGCAAAAAGCTTTTTACCTGCTTCTGAAGCCGCACCGAAAATGCTCTTAACGGTATTTTTTTTCTTCGGAGCAGTATCTTTTTTGATGCTCTGCTTCTTTTGGACTACCGATTTTTTGCTCGAAACAGCTTTCGTATTTTTAGCAGAAGCAGATTTTGCCTTGCCGTTCTGCTTCTTTGCGCCGTTCTTAGGGTTATTTTTGGCTATTTTATTATTACTGCCTGCGGCAGACTTTGCAACCGCAGGCTTTTTTGCTTTTTTATTCTTTTTGCTGTCAGCCATCTGTATCATTCCTCTGACAAATTATTTCCACGGGAGTTCGTCAATACCCCAGAACTGCTGATAACGGTTAATCTGAACAGATTCAACGGAAATTGCTATCTGAGGAGTTGCGGACTGAGTGAGACTGCCGTTAATGAAGCTGCCCTCGTCAAATCCTGTAATAATGGACTTGTCATATTCCTGACCGAGACCGCTGCTCTCGGTATAATAAACGCAATAATCCTCGCTGCGGTTATCAAACCATTTATCCGCAAATTTAAAGGGAAGCATTATGTTCTGAGTAACTGTGCCGTCAGGCATAACCCATTCAACATTCATCTTAACTCTTGTGTATGACTTTGCGCGGCCTCTCTGGATAACATTCACTCTCAGATTGCCGACATAGTTTTTAGCGTTGGAGTCAAGGCTCAGCTTATACATACCGTTTTCATCGGGCTTCATTGTAGCAGTTGTTCCGTCGCTGAGCTTGAAATAAACACTCGCCTCTGTCTTAAAACCGAAAAGTTTACCGCTCTGCTGAAGCGAGTTAGTGCTTGTGTACCAGGCCAGAGAGCCTGAAACGATTGCAATAACCGCAACAATGCTGACGAGAACTGCCGCTAACCTCTTTCTGTTGTTTTTCATATCAATCAACCCTGCCCTTTAAAACTTATCTTTCAAATGCTCCGTCAATGTCCTGAGTAGCTGTCATGGTGATGTTTATGTTGTAGTCAACCGAGTTCCACGGTGAATCCGCAAAAGCAATTGCGGCTCCGCACTCGTCATACTCAACCCAGAGAGCAACCTTAACGGTCTTTTTCTCGCCCGGGTTTATCATAACATAATGACCGCTGTTGCCGTCCTCACCCACATTATAGGCGTTGAGAGCCTTGTCGTTCACATCATTTTTAAGCACGGAATAAATGGTGCTTTTTATGCTTCCGTCAACGAGCATATCGTCAGTGTAGTAAAAATATCTGAGTCCTTTTGCGTTTGATTCATTTTTAACCGTTGCATAAATTCTTGCGGGAAGTCCGCCGTCATTTTCAACCTCGACATCAATTACCTTGACAACCGAATCGAACAGAGTTTCGTCTTTATCTCTGTAAGCTGTTGCGCCGTCAAAAACGAGGGTGTTCTGCAAAGAATAATCTCCGTCAATATCAAAATCAGCAAATACGAATTTATTGTTTGCTCCGCTTACGGACTGTGCCTGATAGAACCACGCCGTAGTCGGTAACATCATTGAAAAATACCCTGCGCACATAATGAGCACCAAAGCCATAACAATTGCGGATATTTTTTTAACTTTGCTCATTGCTGCCACCTCTCGATTCAGATTTTTTGGTTTTTTGTATAACAGTTGTCAGCACTACGAGGGCAATAAGAATAACTGCCAGAATAACGCTGATTTTTATCAGATTTAATGAAGAAATAAAAATTGAAATATAGCCTAAAAGCGGAACGCTGTACCACACCTTGCCCGCTATCTGCTCCGCAGATGAAGCCTGCGGGTCTTCCGTTTCACTTGCGTCGCCTTTGGTTCTGAACATCTGAGCGTTTCTGTCAACAGATGTTACTCTGTGGGTGAAATAGCCGCTTCCGTCTGGGAACATAACCGTTACAATATCGCCCTCATTTACAGAGCTGAAATCGGCTTTTTTAACAAACACCGCGTCGCCTCTGTTGAAGACGGGGCTCATGCTGTCGGTAACCACGGCGTAGCCTTTTGCTCCGCTTATGATATTAAACGCAACAAAAATCACCGAAACCGCCGTAATAATCGCCAGAATATTAAACAACACATTTAAAGGTTTGATTTTCATACTTATTTAACGCCCGAGTTTACTTTATATTCGCCGAGTGAGCTCCAGCCGACATAGTCCGCCTGCTTCGCTTCAAAGATAATATTTACTGTAACCTCGTTGCCCGAATAATCCGCCGTGTCAACATTCTTGTCGTAATAAACGCTCTTGATTATTTCAATATTCGGAACTGCGGGTGTGATTGAATAAACATCATCAATGTCTTTAAGCACTGATGAGCCGTAATTCGGCCCTACATAATAGAAATAGGTATTGCCCATATTGTCGCTGTAAGGAAGCCACTGAGAGGGATTAACGAATTCAACATGGAGGTCATCAGCCTCGCCGCCCGTGTAGGTTACGGTTTTTGCTGAGCCTGTGGCATAGCTGGTGTATTCTATTTTAACTCTTACCTGTGTGTCGATCGACGAGCTGTTGGTCATGGTGAGAGTTGCGTTCTTATTGTTGAGAAGCACAAGATTCTGCCCCGGATAAATGCAGGGAACGCCATAATAGTCCTCCTCAAGAGTGCCAAGAAATTCCGTTTCGCTGTCAAAATTGATAACGGCGATGTCAATATTCTGCGCCCTTTTAACCGCTGTAACAAACCATGCGCCCGAACCCTGACTTGACATCAAACCCAGTACAACGGCAAGAGAAGCTATTAAAGCTGCAATTCTTTTTTTCATACTAATCCTCCTGAGGCGCTTTTCGTTTCATAACGAAAATTTCTATTTCTATTGCTATCCACGCGATGTAAATGCAGGCTATTCCTATCTTCCCCGCGGTTGAGCTGAGAAGCTGAAGAACATAACCGACCAGCGGAACCGCAAAATCAACCTTGCCGACGGCAAAATAGTAATTTGTTTCTGACGGGTCGGGCTCTTCGTTGGCATCGCCCTTTGTTTTGAACATCTGATTTGCTTTGTCTATCGAAATAACGCGGTGAGTAAAATACTCCGTTCCGCTGTCATTTTTAAATGTTATTACATCGCCTTCTGAAATTTCATCGAAGGCGACTTCTTTTTCAAGAACCATGCTCCCTTTTGTAATTGTCGGGCTCATGCTTCCGTTTGTAATGTAAAATGCTTTGTAACCGAAAATCTTTGGAATATAAACAATAAGAAGCAGGAACGACAGCAGACAGATTGCAACTGCACTAATCAGTATTTTTATCTTTGTTTTCCCCGTCTGCTTCATCAGTAAGTTCTTCCTCCGACTCATCTCTGTTTACGATTAAATTCACAAGGTTAACTGCCTCAGAAAATGTAATAAAAATCAGCGGCAGAATAATTAGGAAGAAAATAACCTTCGGATTCTGAAGAACACCAAGCACTGAGCCCGATGTCATGCCCAAATTCAGCACAACCCTGCCGATTATTTTATTCTGAAAAACAGGAGCAGAATCATCTGCCTGGTTGGCATCTCCCTTTGTTATGAACTCTTTTTCGCCTGTCATAAGGGAATGTCTTTCAACAATCCTGTGTGTTTCCACCTGTCCGTTAATAATCGGGTCGGGATCCGTAGAATAAAAGCTGATTATATCGCCGATTTCAAGCTTCTGAGGGTCGGTTTTTCTTGTGATTACAATGCAGCCCGTCCTCAATGTGGGCTCCATGCTGCCTGTTTTTACGCGCATAACGCTGAACCCGAGCACATTCGGCACTTCTCCGTTATTTGCCCTGAGGACTGATATGAAAATTACCAGTCCGAAAACAAATGACAGAGCAGTTATTACAGAAAAGAAGGCCTTGAGCACGCGTTTTACTTTTTCTGCCTTCGGATTCATTTTTTTTTCTTTCTTCGTCTTCATATCAGCTTATCTGCTGACCTGCCAGCTTAACTTCGCCGAGGCTTGCTTTACCCGAAATATCATCGCCGTTTGTAACAAGATATACTTCATAGTACAGTTTGAAGTCGTTGGTTCCGTTCTTCTGATACAATGAAACATCCTGCGCAAATACGCTGTTTGACGCATAATCGGACATTTTCAGATTTTCACCGTGGCTGAGCACATCTCCGTCTTTTGTTTCAAGTCTGTAATTGAAATACACATGATCCGCGGCGGCATTTGAGCCTGTAAGACCTTCAAAGCTCATAACTATTTTTACCAAAAAATCATTGAATGTCTTAATATCCATTCTGTATTTTGCGATTTTGCCGTCAATCATTTCGTTCATATCAAGATCGCCTTTAAGCTCTTTATATGTTGAGCCGTTATCGGTTGACTCAAAATAATTAACAGCAATCGTCGAGCCCGAAACATTCGAGTTAATTGTAAAACCGCCGACGTTTTTGCTTATTGAATACCATGCAAAAGTAACAGCCACCAAAGTAAGGGCCGAAGCTATGAGCAGTATTAAGTTTTTGATTGTCTTGAAATCTTTTTTCATTTTTCAACCCTCATATCCTTTGGTTATTTATCTTGCAAGGCTCTCCCACAGGGAGTAAACTCCCCATGGGATTTCTGTTTTAACAATTGAAATTACAAGATTTACTTCGTCCGCGTTTCCGCATTCAACGTATGCGCCCATGCTTCCCGCATCCGAAACATTGATTGTTCTGCCTATGGAATCCTTGGCGGTTACCTTGAATTCATATCCTCTGGGAAGGCTTGAATCAACATAGAAGCCGCCCGTTGTAACAAGAATCTTATTAAGTGATACAGGCTTGCTGCTTGAGGTGAAGAAGTCAGATGTAATTGTCTTGCCGTTGACATTTGACTTGATAAGCACGCCCGCAAGCTCTGAATCCATAGCTTTGTCGCCCGAATTGTTTACGAGCTTATAATTTACCTCGAGGTTTCCTGTGGATTCCTCATAGGGAGCTTCCTCTGAGGGAGCCGCCGCTTTGGCCGCCATCTTGTTGGAGTAGCTGTCCGCCATTACGGGAACGGGATACCTGCCTGCGCTCTGAGCCCAGCTGTCAAGTCCCTCAGGCTTCGAGGATGTAAGTTCTGATGTGGTAAGTGATGTTATATTATCGTCTGATACGCGGAGAGTAGTCTTGTCTTCATAAACATACTTCGCGTCGTCCGCATTAAGAACTGCTGTCTTATTGTCATCGTTGCCGCCCGCGATAAGAACTCTTTCAGCCTTAACCGTACCGTTATTGACAGCGATTGCGATAGCATCTGTTCCGTGAGAATTGCCGTTGACCATAACATCACGGAGTGTAAGAGTGCCGTTGTTCGTGCCGATTATTGTACCGCCTGCCGCGTTAACCTCGCAAGCCGCGAAGCAGTTATCAACAACTGATGTGCCGCTTGTGATTCCTGCAAGACCGCCCGCATTATTCTGAGCGTTAATCTCGGTCATTGCGAAGGACTTAATGAGCTTCGACGATGCAAGACCGCCGACAACGCCGCCGACCGCGCGTCTTCCGTTTACAGATGCTCCGACAACCGAGCAGTTTTCGATTCCGTTGACTGAATCGCAGTAGCCCGCGATACCGCCGACATAATCGTTGCCCTTGATGCCGCCGTCAAGAAGCTCAACATGGAGATTCTTAACCGCGCCGTTTGCTGTGATATTTGCGAACAGACCGACATAATCTGCCACTGAGTCAATGTAAAGACCTTTTATTACGTGTCCGTTTCCGTCAAATACGCCTGCGAAATTCTTTATCGGCTTATATCCGTCGCTGAATACGCCATAAACCGTTGCGCCGTTCGTATCTATCGAAATGCCGTAATCCTTATCTGTAAGAACTATGTCGTTCTTAAGTGAGAAGTAAGCTGTTGAGGAATCGGGGATTTTTGCAAGATCCGCCGCTGAAGCGATGATGTAAGGATCTTCCTTTGTTCCGCTGCCTTCAAGAGCGATTTTTTTCTCTTCCTTATCCGCAGGAGTAACATTCTGATACTTCATAACAGCGGGCTCAAACTCATCATAGTCGCTGTTTACTGTGTTGCCCGAGAATGATAAAGCAAACTCTTCGTTATCTTCGGGGCGTGTTACAAATTTTGCAACGAGTGCCGCGGCATTCTTCGCAAGACCTGAGAGAACCGCAAGTGCCTTGCTGTCTTTCACCTTAACGCTGCCGTCCGCAACGCCGATGATTCCGCCCTCGGCTGTTTTGCCGTTGACCGTGCCGTTTGCGATGCAGGAAATTATCTTAATCGCTTTTTCTGTTATACCGACGATTCCGCCCGCGTTGTCCGCGCTGACATCTGCCGATGTTTCACAGCTGTTGATGCTCAGATCGTCTGCCGAAGCAACCGCAACAACACCGCCTGCGGCGTCATTACCCTTAATTTCTGTTGCGTCAACCGTGCAGGAAACTATGCTTGATTTGCCTGTTACAAGAGCGGCGATACCCGCGGCGTCATTAGCCGAAACGGTGCAGCCTGTAACCTTACAGAATGAAAGTCTTGAGTCAGCTGAGCGGATTGCTCCGACAACTGCGCCCGCGTAATCATCAGCCTTAACGCTTGATGAAACAACATTGACGCTGCTGATTTTTGCATTGTCTGATACGGAAGCCGCCACAACACCTGCCGAGGATTTACCCTCAACTGATGCGTTGCTGAATGTAAGATTTCGTACAACCGCGTCGCCTGTGAGTGCCGCAAAGAGACCTGCGTTATCTGCTTTTACATTAAGGCCTGAAATCTCAAAGCCCGCGCCGTCGAGCGTACCTGTGAAGTTTTCAACAGGTGTCCACTCTTTTGTAAGCGCAACATCGTTTGCCATGCGGAATACCGCGTCGGGATATACCGAGAGAAGTCCGAGTGTGTCTTCACTGCTGATGATGAACGGTGAAACCTTTGTGCCCTCGCCTGTCGCATCCTTAACAGATACAAGCGGGAGAGCCGCTTCAAGACCGTTGCTGAATTTTATAACAAGCTTCGCGCCGTCCTCTGATGTCTGAAGAGCGGCAATTGTGCCGTCCGCCGCGTCGTAGGAAACAAGTCCCTCGGGATTGCTGAATACTGCTGAACATTCAAGACTGCTCAGGTCAAATTCAGAATCAATCTTATCAAAGACGCTTACCTTGTCTTTTCCTGCGAAGATGAATTCGCTGCCCTTAACAGATACGCTGTTGATATCGGTCATTTCATCAATATAACCAGCGTTCTGATAAGCATTTATCTTTTCGCTCGCAAAGGGAGCAATATCATTCTGATAGCTTGAGTAAACTATTCCGCTGAAATCTGCTTCGCAGTCCTCGGAATCTGTGTAGATTTCTTCGTCAGCATACGCCGCAAGGAGTGCTTTTTCGCCCTCGCCGCTGATTGCCGCTGAAAGAACAACTCCGTCAGCCTTTATGATATCGTATGCCTTAGCCGCAATGCCTGCCGCATATTCAGCGCCGCTGACGCTGCCGCCTGCAACTATTTCGCTGATTTCAAGCACGCCCTTGACATTTGCCGCAACCGCGGAAGCGATACAGCCGTCAACAGCTGCGAATGTTGAAGCGTTGCTGATTTTAACATTATCGCAGTAACCTGCAATTCCGCCCGCTTCACCGTCAGATGTAACTGTAACTGTTTCGCTGAGCTGAGCACCATTGATTGATGAATCAACCGCTCTCGCGCAAACCGCGCCGGCGCAGGCTACATTAAGAGCTGTCTCCGCGTTGCACGCGCTTACTGCTGTGTTATCAACAGCCGCGTTGTTAATTTCTGATTTGTTGGCGTATGCCGCAACTGCCGCGGCGTTGCCCTGCTCAGATACTGCTGTGAATGTTGAATTCTTAACAGCAACATCGCTGATTTTGCTGTTTTCGGCGTTTGCCGCAATGCCTGCCGCAACGCTCTGAGCTGTTACAGATGCGTTGTCAAGTGTAAGTGAGCTGATTTCGGTGTCAGAAACATATCCGAAAAGTGCGCCGTTTTCAACATCATTTATAACAAGACCGCTGATTGTGTGTCCGTTGCCTGAGAATGTGCCGTTAAAGGGAACTTCCGCACTGCCGATAGGTGTGAAGCCCTTGCCCTCGTTGTAGAATTCGCCGCCGAATTCAAATTCCTCGGGAGCAATTGTAATATCCTGAGTAAGCTCAAAATATGCGTTCTTATCTGCATACTGTGAAATCGCTTCAAGGTCGGAAGCTGTTGAGATGAGATAGGGAGCTTCTTTGGTGCCCTCGCCGTTAAGAACAGCTGTAATATCTGATTCAGCATCAAAGCCTACCTTAAGCTCGATGTCCTCATCGCCGTCAAGCTGATATGTGCCGACGATTTCAACAACGCCGGTCTTTTCCGCTTTGAGTTTTACGCTATTTTCTGTTGAGTCAACAACGGTAATTCTCTTTTCGGACTCTGACTGCCAGCCGTCCGCTTCGTCAAATACGAAACCGAGCTTCTTCGCGTCCGCATTTGAAACCTTTACCGCTACCTCGTCGCCGTCGGTGATAACCTTTGAAAGCGATGATTTAACTGATTTGTCAAGATCTGAATATGTTGAAGCGGCCTCAAACTCGCCGTAAGCGTCAACATCTGATGAATATGAAGAATAAACAACTCCGCTGACTGCTTTTTCAACATCTTTCTCTTTAAGCTCGGGAGCAGAACCGATAACATGACCTGATGTTTCAATTCCGTCCGCTTCAAGCACATCAACCTCCGCCGCGCTTACGCAGTTTGTGATTGACTCATTGCTGACCTTCTGCGAAAGAACCGAACCGATGATTCCGCCGACATAATCAGCCGCCTTAACTGTGCCTGCCGAGTTTACATTATCTAATTTAACTGTTCCGAGGTCATCTGCCGTAACTCTGCCGATGATGCCGCCCGCGCCCTCAACTACCTTTGTGGCAATTTCTTCACCTGCAACATCTGCACATGACTTGGAATCCTTAATTGTTGTTTTGCCTGTCGCTTCACCGACAACACCGCCCGCAACGGGAGCATTGACAATTACGCCGTCTTTTGCCGCTGAAGATGTGATTACGGCATTTTCGCTGACCGCGGTGATTCCGCCTGCCGCCGCCGCGCTGCCCTCTGCCTTAATCTCAGTTGACTTAACCTGTGCACCGCTGAGCTTGCCGCTGAATTCGCCTGCAACACCGCCTGCCGCGGGAGCCGCGCCCATTGCGTCCGCCTCAGCGTTAATCTTTGAGCCGCTGACCTGAGCCTTTGAGAGCTTGACATCTTCGGCACTGCCTATAACGCCGCCGACATTTTTCTTAGCTTTGAGCTGAGCCTTGTCAACTGCTACAGACTTGATCTCCGCCTTTTCAGCTTCGCCGATAAGACCGATGTTATTTTCGCCCGATGCCTTGACATTCTTCGCTTCAACATCGGAAATCTTTGATGAAACCGCTTCGCCTGCAAGAACGCCTGCATTGTTGAGCGCGCTTACTGAACAATCTGTGATTTCAATATCGGAAATCTTGCTGTCTTTAACATCGCCTGCAAGAATACCTGCGTAATTTTCTTTGCCGGATACTGTGCAGTTCTTGAATGAAACAGATTTTACAGTTGATTTGCCTGTAATCTGAGCGGCAAGAACACCCGCATAGCTTCCGTTTGACTTAACAACAGCGTTTTCAAACTTAATGTTCTTGATTTCCGCGCCGTTGAGTGCTCCGAACATAGCCGCTTTCGCCTTTGAGGACACTTTAAGACCGCTTATTGTATGGCCTTTACCGTCAATTTTACCGCTGAACGCGTTTGCCGCGCCGCCGATAACCTTGAAGCTGATATCGCTCATATCAAGGTCGTTTGCGATAACGAAGCTCTTATCACTGAGTGTCTTGAAGCTGTCTGCAATAAACGCAAGGTCGTAGCCGCTGTTTATTACATAATTGCCGTCTTTATCTTTCTGTAAGCCGTTGGAAATCTTTATTTCCGCGCGAAGACCTGTTCCCTTGTGAACAAGAACGAGCGCGCTGTTTTTAACGGTTGTGTTTTTGCTGATTATTTCAACGGGAACATACGCAACTCCGTTTTTAACGGTAATGCCCTTGGTGTTGACTTTAAGAACGGCTGAGTCATACATTACCTTGAAATCAGATGCTGCCGCGTTCTTTATAATGTTTGAGGGAAGTGCGATTGCAACATTGTTCCCCTTGCCTGTTATAAAGCCCTGCTCACCTGATTTGAACATCCACTCCGATGCCTTGACATTCGTAAACTTTGCGGGAGCTGCCGCCGCGTTTTTATTTGATGAGCCGAAATAGGAGTTCTCAATCTTAAGTCCGCCGTTGCCGCCGCCTACGAAAGCATAATTTGTTATATCAGAATAAAGTGTTGCGTAACAGTCGGCAATTTTGCCGCCGTTGTTGTCGTCCGCACAGCCTATGAATGCCGCGCACTGAGCAACCTTGCCGCCGTTGCTGTTTGTGATTGATACAGACGCGCCGCAGGAGATTATCTGCGCCTTTGCGTTCTGGAGCAGACCGATGAATCCGCCGATGCTCTTTATCTTATTGTCGCTGATATATACGGGAACATTCGTGAAGCATCCGCTGAGCTTAGTTGCACCCGAAACGGTGTTGAAGAATGCGCCTGTGGAGTTTTTCTGAGCGTAAAGACCTACAAAGCTCTTTGAATCTTTAGCTGTACCATTTATGAGTTTAACATTGGTGAACTGCGCGTCAACCGCTCTGCCGAACATTGCTGTTGTGATTTTGCCGCAAAGCTCAACATTGAGATTGGTGATTTTGCCGCTTACCGCTGAGCAGAAGGGCTTCGCCGCTTTGATTGTATATCCGCTGCCGTCAAGTGAGCCTGTGAATGTGAATGATGAATTCCAGCTCTCGGGCATTGTTATATTCTTAGTGAGTTTATAGTGTGCGTAAGGAACAGACTGAATCATGCGAAGCTCAGTGCCGTTGCTGATTTCAAGTGCTGTTTCTTCGCTGAGACCATCGCCCTTCGCCGCCTTGGGAACGGTGAGAACAGTAACGGTAAATGTCTTTGAAAATACAGCCTTTTTAAGATAACCCGCGTGAGGAGCTATTCTTGCTGTAAAGGTTATTTTGCCTGTCTTATCTGCCGAGTCAGCGGAGATAATAACGCTATCATTAGTTTCGCTGAACGAAATACCTTCGCCTTCAAAAGTCATGGGTTTTGTTGTGTCAACAACATAAGTTCCGCCGTAGAAACTGCCGCCGAGAGCTTCTTTGCTGATTTCCTTTTTCTCGCCGGCTTTGATAACGGTGAATCTCATATCACGAACAAGATCGCCGTCCTTTGAGCCGTCGGCGTATGCCATAACTCTGCCGCTGGTTTCTGATGACCATGTATTTGTTGAATGTTTTGTGTTGCCTGCCGCAACGACCGCACCTGAGGAAGCATTCGCATCAACTCTTACAAATGAAACGCAGTTTTTAACATTAGATGTTACAGAATTCTTGTCTGATGATACTGCCTTGCCGACAATGCCGCCTGTATAAGCAGAACCGAAAGCCTTGCCTGACGCCGCGCAGGAAACAACCGCGCCTGAGTTCACGCCGACAATACCGCCGAATGCAGAACCCGAGCCGACATTTGCACTTATTCCGTCAGCTGTTACAAATTCAACGCTGCCGCTGTTTTTGCCTGCCGCTGTACCGATTGCGCTGCCGCCGTTTGCTTTTATTGTAATACCTGTTGCCTTTGCGGCTGAAACTGTACCTGAGTTCAATCCTGCAATAACGCCGATATTTTCTTTGTCAGCCTGAACGCTTACAGAAGCATTGTCCGCAAAGAACTCGCTTATTTTGCCGCTGTTGATGGCAACAAAGCCTGTAGCTTCAGTAATTGTAAGTGCTCTGCCGACTCTCTTTGACTGAACGTCGCCGTTTGCCTCACTGCTGACATTGATTTTAACATTTTTCGCTGTGCATTTTTCGATAAGGCCGTTATTATAAACAGCTATTGCACCGTTTGAAACAGCGTTTTTATACTTAACAGATACTGTTATATCTTCAAAAGATACATTTTTAATAACTGAATTTGCGCTGATATAACCGAAGATGCCAACTGCCGCTGAACCTGTATTAGCAACATTAAGACCGAAAATCTTATGACCTGCGCCGTTGAGAGTGAAGCAAACCGCGTTGGGAACGGCGTCGCTCTTTGCCTTGTCAACAGATACGATTGTGCCGGGAAGCACCGCGTTTGATTTAAGCTGAGCATAGCTTACAGTGGAAAGATCAATATCGCCCTTGAGAACAAAATTCTTGTTTTTCAGACGGGTGTTATTGATAATATCCTGCATTTTGAAAAGGTCGTTTGCGTCGTAAATTCTGTAAGGATCAGATTCTGTACCGCTGCCCTCGATTTTATCGTTTTTAACTGCGCCGCCCTCTGTTACAACATTGGGAGCAGTAGTATTGGCTGAAGCGGAAGTCGTGGTATTCCGCTCGGTTTCGGCTGATGATGCAGCAGAAGATGATGAAGATACAGTTGCAGAGGATACACTTGTGCTGTATGTTTCGGCAAATACAGCGCATACCCCAGTTGATGATAACAATACTGCTATTGACAGAACCAATACCAGTACCCTTTCTGTGATCTTTTTCTTCATCATAACAACCTCCACGATGGTTAAATTCAGATTCCTCATTCTCTGCTGCATGAATTCGGAACCGTATGAGCTGACTGCTCATCAGTCGGAAGTTTCAGCTTCCTTTTTTGCCTTGGCTCTGGCCGCTTTCGCCGCCTTTTCCTTGGCTATTTTTTCCTTTTCGCGCTGTTTCGCTTTTTCAATGCGTTCCTTTTCGCGAAGTCTGGCTTTTTCTTTTTCTTCTTTTTCCTTGAGCCTGGCTTTTTCCTTTGCCAGACGCTCTTTTTCTTTTGCCTTTTCCTTGGCTATGCGCTCTTTTTCAAGCTGTTTTGCCTTTTCGGCGGCAATTCTTTCTTTTTCTCTTGCCTTAGCCGCGGCTAATCTTTCCTTTTCGAGCTCGGCCGCTTTTTCTTTGGCGGCTTTCTCTTTAGCTTTGGCTTTTTCTGCTCTCTCTTTTTCGAGCTGAGCGGCTTTTTCTTTTGCAAGGCGTTCTTTCTCTTTCGCCTTTTCCTTAGCAGCTTTTTCTCTTTCAAGGAGAGCAGCCTTTTCCTTGGCTACGCGCTCTTTTTCTTTTGCCTTAGCCTTTTCAACTCTTTCTTTTTCAAGCTGAGCGGCTTTTTCTTTTGCAAGGCGTTCTTTCTCTTTTGCCTTTTCTTTGGCGGCTTTTTCTCTTTCAAGGAGAGCGGCTTTTTCTTTGGCGGCGCGTTCTTTTTCTTTTGCCTTAGCCTTGTCAGCTCTTTCTTTTTCGAGCTGATCAGCTTTCTCTTTTGCAAGGCGGGCTTTTTCCTTAGCCTTTTCTTTAGCTACGCGCTCTTTTTCAAGCTGAGCAGCCTTTTCTCTTGCCGCGCGCTCTTTTTCTTTGGCTCTTTCTTTGTCGAGTCTTTCTTTTTCAAGCTGAGCGGCCTTTTCTTTAGCGAGGCGGGCTTTTTCTTTAGCCTTTTCTTTCTCAGCTCTCTCTTTTTCGAGCTGAGCGGCTTTCTCTCTCGCGATGCGCTCTTTCTCTTTCGCCTTGGCTTTGGCTATGCGCTCTTTTTCAAGCTGCGCTGCCTTTTCTTTGGCAAGGCGTGCCTTTTCCTTGGCTTTGAGCTCTTTTGCAATTCTCTCCGCTTCTTCTCTTTCTTTTCTCGCTGTCTCTCTTGCGATTCTTGCTTCTTCCTTCTGCTTTGCAATAAGCGCAAGCTTTGCTTCTCTCTCTTTGGCAAGGCGTGCTCTTTCCTTCTCTTTGCGCGCCTTCTCTTTCGCAAGTGCAAGCTCTTTTTCTTTCTTCGCCTTGAGTCTTGCTCTCTCCTTTGCCTTGCGTTCCTTTTCGAGAGCTTTTTCTTTTGCGATTCTTGCTCTCTCGCGCTCTATGCGGCGGCGTTCCATTTCTTTTTCGTGAGCGATTTTTGCCTTGATTTTATCTTCAATAGCTTTCTTTCTCGCGTTCTCTGACGCAAGTGCTCTGTCGATAGCTTCCTTAACGCGGGTTTCACCCTCAAGCTTACGCTTGGCAACGCGTCTTACTTCGTCAACAAATACTTTCTTTATCTCGACCTCTTCCATGTCGTAGTCGAGAACAAGCTCCTCGGCGAGACGTTTAAGCATTTTGGGCTTAATCTTTCTCATCTTAGCCTTTTTGCCGAGAGAATCCTCAGAAATTGTGTTGTTTTTAAGGAGCATATAGTTGGTGGCGATCATACGGTTGAGCTCGTCTCTGTACTCATCGCTCACCATTTCGTTTGACTCTTTTGAAATAATTTCATAGCCGACATCTCTGTATGACTGAATGAACTGCCACAGCTTAAGGCAGGCTCTGAAATTGGGGTTTTTCTGAATGGCGTTCGTTCTCATGATGGGAGGACGAACGGGAACACAGCCCTGAAGCTCCTTCATGAAGCCTGAATGAGCGTATTCATTGATAATCTTCTTGATTCTTTCAATTCTCTGGAAAGCGGTGGCGTTTTCACCGTCGATATTGCCTGCGCTTTCAAGGTCGTTGCCGCCCGACTGAGTTGAAATTTCAAGTTTATATGTGATTTTTTCGTTGCCTCTGTAGGTTTCGTTCTCCATCTTAAGCGACGCCATGTTTTCGTCGTCAGAAAGATTGAAAAGAACATTGTATCTTACGTCGATAAATCTTATAAGGTTCTGCATAAGGGTATATACAAAACGGTTTTCATAAACCTCGTAGCTCTCTTCTCTGAAAACATTGAGGATTTCGTTGGGAGTAACATCGTCGCCCTCAACCTTAGCAATCATGTTTGTGTGCTGAGCGAGGTGGCGTACGGATTCCGCTGTAATCTTCTTCGCTCTTTCAATAGGAACGATTTCCTCTTCCTGAACGATGAATTTACGGGGAACTCTTATGATATTATCAAGAGGAATAACACACGCTTCGATTTCTTCAACCCATGTAAGGTCGATTTTCTTTTCAAAGTAACGGTTAAACAGCGAATAGCTTGACTTGCCTCTGTCAACGATATCGCTCATGTTCTCATAGAACTGGTTATCGGTTGTGAGAGCCGCCATGCTGTCTTTATATTCCAAAAATAATTCAAGATATGATTTATCCATGTGCGCCTTATGCCCCTTTGCATAGATTTATCGGGATTTTTTGCATTACATAAGTTTCTGAAGTCTTAAGAGATACTCTTTAGATTCCATCATATTTGACTTGCCGAAATGCTTGTTAAGATATGTGATAAGTCCGTCGATTTCATCACGGATGAATGAAAGGTTCAAGCTCTCAAACTTACGGAGAATCTTGTGGCAGAGAACGAAGTCGATACCGTCGATTTCTGTTCCGCCGCAGCCAACGTAAGCGGGAACGAATTCCTTAAGCTGCTTAACAATACGGTTACCGAAAGCAAGACGGAAGTGTTCGATAACATAGTCATCAAGCTCTTCAAGCTTGCGGAGATTTTCGTCTGAAACCTTGTATTTTTCCTGGCACTCTCTGAACATTTCCTCAAGGTGCTTGTAGCTGAGAGGAAGCCATTCAGTGTAGGGAGCGTCGAACGCTTTACCTTTACTGTTGATGTCGATGGGAATGGCACGGTCGTAAACCTTATCTGATACGGCGAATGTCGAGTCGTCGTTATTGATTGTGCCGATGTACCACATATTTTCGGGAAGACGAAGCTTACCGTCGAAAAGGTGCTTGGGGTCGGTGGGCCATACGCTGGGAACAAGGGATACAACCCACTCTTCTCTTGTAGGCATCTCGAGGATTGAAAGGAGCTCCGCGAAGTAATACTCAACACGGGCGATGTTCATTTCGTCGAGAACGGTGATGTAAATTTCTTCTTTATATGTTGCTTCATACATCTTTTTGAGAACTTCTGTCTCATTAAAGCGCTTTGTGAACTCGTTGAAGTAACCGAAAATTTCTGTACGGTCTCTCCATGAAGGCTGAACTGAAGCGATTATTGCGGGGTTGCGCAGGAACTTGCCCCATGCGTAAGCAAGTGAAGTTTTACCTGTACCTGAAATACCCTGAAGGATTATAAGTCTTGTTGTAGCGAATGCTGAAAGGAAAAGTCTTATAAGCTTCGGCTCATAGAAAAGGTGAAGCTGTGAGCACGCGAAATTGCGGAATCTGTCGCAAATCTCGGGTAGGGTGATTTCGTTGTCGAATTCGGGGGGAACATAGTCCTGAATTTCAAGGTCAACCTGAGTACATTTGTAGAAACGGCTGTAATCGTCGGCAGTCATATCAACATCGTCTTCGGATTTTTCCTCGTCCTCGCTCTTCTCCTCCTGCTCAACAAAGGGGCTTTCGCCGGGCTTGAGACCAAGCTGAGAAACCTTCATGGCAAGGATTCTTTCTTTTTCTGAGGAGAGCTTGATGATTTCTCTGTTAAGGTTGCTTACTTCGTTGAGGAGCTCTTCCTGGTCAACGAGAGTTTTGCGTACTCTGAGGTACTTCTTGATAAGTATGGCAATAAGTACAACGATAACCGCAAGGATTGCAACCGTTGCGATAACGGTGAGGATAGCAATTATCCAGTCAGTCGCCTTGAAGTTGCCTGAATTTGCCTTGAAAATATCAATATACTTGGGTACGTTGAACATATTGACAATGCCCATGCCGATACCCTTGAAGATACCGAATAAACCCTGAACAAAGAACTGATTTAAAAATTCCGAAATAAATGCTGTTACTGTCATTTGAAAACACCTTCTTAATGTTGATGTGTATAATATCGGTGGATATTTTACTGTTTTTCTTCTTCCGCTGCTTCAGCCGCTTTCTTGGCTGCTTCCTGCTGAGCAAGATATTCCTCAATTGCCTTACGCTTAACTTCGTCAGAAATATCCTCTGATTTAGCTGACATAAACATGGCGATGAGCTTATAAACCTGCCAGATGAAGAACAGAGCAAGGGGAATGATAACGCAGAGCATGAAGCCGAGCTGAGTCTGGAGGAAGTCAAGAGCTTTACCGAGACCCATGATTGTTATACCCTTTTTGATGTTGACGGGCTGACCGTCCTTGATTTCCGCGCTTGCGCCGATCTGCTTCGCGATAATCTCGTAGGGTGTAACAGGTGTGTTATCTTCCGTGCTTATAGCATCACCCTTTGTGGCGTATGAGAAAACAGTACCGTCCTGATTGAGGGTTATATCAACGATTCTATGGGTGTTGTAACCTCTGATTGTGTTGCCGGCGTTGTCTGACATAATTGTCGAGAATGTGATGATGTCGCCGACCTTGAGGCTTTTGCCGTCAAGAGCTTCTTCCTGAGTAACCTCTTTGGATATAATCAGGTCGCCCTCGCCGATTGTGGGCTCCATTGATGTTGTCTGAACTGAGAACGGTGTATAGCCGAGGATGTTGCCCACGCCTGTATCAGAACTCTTTGATGTGAATGTCATAACGGTAATGATAATTGCAACGATAATGAGAACTATCAGCAATACATCCGAAATGACACCGAGTATGCTTTTTCCTTTTTGCTGTTCCATAATAATATCCACCTTTAATTTTGTAAAACTTTGACTGTATAAGTCATTTAAAAGTACCTCTCAATACTTTTAAATCGCTCATGCAGATTCCGGCAGAGCAGAGCAACTGCCCTGCCGGAGATTTAATGAATTATGTTTGATTATGCTGCTTCGGGGATTTCGATCATAATCTTTGCTGACAGTGAAGAACCTGCGATAACTTCACGGCAGTCAATGTCGTTACCTTCTGCCCAGATATAAACTCTGAACTTTGTAACGCCGGGCTTAAGCTCGAACTTCATTGAATCAGTTGCGTTGCTGAGAGCGATCATGCTGCTTACATCTGCAACGTTGCTGTCAAAGATATATTTTGTTGTGTCGGCAGTTGTTTCTGCTGCGCTTACAACGCCCTTTGCCTGAGGTGCATATACGCTGCCTGCTGTTGCGCCTGCTGCGATACCGGCCTTTGAGTGATTGAGTGAATCAGCCTCTGCGCCCTTAACCTCTGTAACTCCGCTGAGAGCCTGATACTCTGATGCAGCCGCTGTTGTGCTTGCGATATTGCCCTGGTTAACAAAAGCATATCTGATTGCTGATGTACTGTTAGTGGGTGTTGCGCCATCCTCAACGATTTCTTTGATTTCTGTGTTGCTGAAATCAACTACAGTGTTTGCACTTGAGCTTGACTTAATGAAAATATCAAATGCAACAATGCCCGCTTTATCTGCGCCGTCAATAGCTTCTACAATCTTATCAATTGTTGAGCTGCCGTCAGCAGAAACCTTTGCGCTGAAGAATGCGGGAAGTCCGCCGTCATTCTCGAAAGCTGATGATGCGGGAATGAGGAACTCAGGATACATATTTTTGTTTCCTGTGTAAGCGTCAAACTGAGTTGACTTTTCCGCGTCAGTGTTGAAAAGGTTGTCAAGATCAAGCATCTGAGTCCAGCCGTCTTCATTAGCGTTGGCGGAAATCTGGATTCCTTCAGGAGCATAGAGTTTCATGTCCATCTCTTCGATCTCAACCTTATCGCCCATTACGAACCATGCAAACGTTGAACTTGTGAGAACGATTGCAGAAATAAGAAGCATGATAATAGACGTTATAAAGGCGCGTTTCTTATTTTTTTTGTTCATGTCTTCATCTCCATTATAAATTTTGCCTGGGGGTATGCGCTCTCGCGCGTTTATACTTATGTTTAAGAAAAAGGCTTAAACTTAAGCGGAAGTAATGATTTAGAAAGGCTGCTGCCTTCCTAACCCTTTCGGGCTGACCTTTGCGATTAAACTGTAAAGGTCAATTAAAAGCACTCCCCCGAATGCTCTTAAATCACCCTTACAGTCATTCGGGAAAAACAGGGGCTTCGTCTCCGATAACTCCGCCCCTTAAGCGACGAGGCTTTCATATGCGCAGAGCAACTATGCATATGAAATTAAGTTTAATTGGTTAGTGCTCAGTAAATTGTAAATTCAAATGTATAACCCCGAAGGATTAGTCGATTGTGAATTTAAGAGCAACTGAAAGAGCTGCGCCTGCAACAGAGTTGCGGCAGTCAACGTCATTACCTTCAACCCAGATGTAGATTCTCATCTTTGTAACGCCGGCCTGGAGTGTAAATGACTTATCTGCATCAGCAGCTGTGCTCTTGATTTCGTTGCAAGCAGCCGCAGCACAGAAGCCGTTGCTAAGAATCATAGCGTCTGTAACTTTCTGAGCAGCTTTTGCATCACTGATGTATTTGGTCTGAATATAGCCTGTTGCCTGTCCGCCTGTTACAGCATCAGCTGAACGGTTTTCAGTATCAATTTCGTACATATACGATTTATCTGCAGCAGGTGATTTGCAGCTGATAGCATCTGCTGCTACTGTGCTGCTGGTGTTGCCCATGTCAGAGAATGCTACTCTGAGTGCTGTAAGAATGTCAGAAGAGCTTTCGTCTGTGAACTCAGATGTTCCGAAATAAACCTTTGTTTCCTCGGCAACCTTGAAGAAAATGTCGAATGCTACGAGACCTGCAACATCATCGTTGCCGGCAGTCTGTTCAACAGCAGTAACTTTTGCATAACCTGTGTCATCAAGAGTAGCCTTGAAGAAATTCGCTGCGCCGTCTGTATAACCTCCAAAATAACTTGAAACGGGAATAAGATCCTTGGGCATAAGGTTTGTGTTGCCGTCATAAGCTTTATAACGGCTTGTTGACTCTTCATTGAAGAAGTCGTCGTTTGTAAGGCTCGCAGTCCAGGCAGAAGCATTAGCTGAAATCTGAATACCTTCAGGTGAAGATACGGTAAGATCCATCTTCTCAACTTTTGCTTCTTTGCTCATTGAGAACCATGCAAACGTTGAGCTTGTGAGAACGATAGCAGAAACGATAAGCATTGCAATCGCGGACACAAAAGCACGTTTTTTGATTGTCTTTTTCATGTCTTTACCTCCATAAAGATTTCGTATGCCTTGGCGACCGTTAACGCGTCGCCAAACGCATCGTTAATTTATATCCTGTGTGTTAAGAATATTGCATCGGACTTAAAGAAAAGTACCTGCATCAGAGCTTTGTAAAGGTTGCTCCTTTTACTTCGACTCTGACTTCCCCGTCGCTTATTTATCAAGCGGCTCAATGATATTCAAATCCATTGAGAGCTTGACCTCTCCTTCAAGAATATCGTTAACACACTCGGGATCCTCGCCTTCAAACCAGATGACTACAGTGATTTTCTGCACTTCACCTGCTTTGAAATCATCGTCGGTTATCGCCGCAACAAGGCGATTGCTGACGAAGTTTTTATCTGCGTAAACTTCCAGTACGTTATTGGTACCTAACTGTGGCTTGCCGTAGGTAGTTCTTTCGCCGTCTTTGATGACCATTACGCGCATTGCTTCGTCCGCGCCCTCGGTTACGCTGTCAAGGTTAATCTTGGCGGCATAGCCTGCGTCATCGCTTCCGGTGTTTTTAACGTAGAAAGAGTACGTAAAGTAATACATTCCGCCGTCGTTGAAGTTTCTGGAGCCTTCATACTGATCGACGTCCTCGGGGATAAGCGGGTATGTGCCCTCTCTCATCTCCTCAAATTTACTGCCTTCAAGGATTCTCTGAGGATTTTTGAAATCCTTTGTTTCGCTCAGAGCCAAGCCCGCATCATACGCTTCGTTGCTTGTTGTAACTGTGAAGTTACCGCTCTTTATATATGTTGAGCAGGCGAATAATCCGAAAAGGAAAAGTAACAGAATGATAAGTATAATTGTGAGAATTCTTATGAGAGCCTCACGCTTGTTTACCTTTTTGGAATTGGTCTTGACGGAGTATTTCTCCATCTGGTCATTCATTTCGTCGGGGTTGAGCTCAGGATTCTGAACATCTGCGCCCTTTTGGTTTTTCTTTGCCAACGTGATCGCTCCCTTCCTTAAACTATTGCTTTCTCTGAAATCGGCTTGCCGTAGAACGAACCTTTAAGCTGGTCAACACCGAGCTTTTTGAGAAGCTCCGCTTTCTCGGCGGTGTCAATTCCGTCAACTCTTGTTTCAACCTCTATCTTCTTGCAGAAATCTATGAGTCCCTGAATCATGTTCTGGGTTCTTTCGCTTTCCATTATATCTTCTATAAGGGAAGCGTGGATTCCGATATAGTCAACATCGTACTGGCTGAGGTTGCTCAGTGATGTGTATTCAAGTCCTAAATCGTCGATAGAAACCTTGAAGCCGAGTTCACGAAGCTCTTTTATGTTGGCAAGAACCTGATCTTTAACAGCCTCAAGAATGCTCTGATTTATGTTGAAGCAGAATCTGTCGGGCTTAATTGAATACTTGTTGAGAATCTTCATGACTGACGGAACAAAGTTCTTTTTGCATATATGCTTGATTGAAACCCACACTATGCAGGAGTTGATGTCCGCCTCTCTTGCTTCGCAGCGTTTGATTGCCTCGCAGCATTCCTCAACCGCCCAGAGACCGAGCTGGCAAATCTGATTTGACTTTTCCGCCACGGGAATAAACTGCTCGGGGAGCATAACGCCCATGACCTTGTCGTTTATTCTCATTGACACCTCATAGTCAATTGCCATATTAAGATGAATGTCAAACACCGGCTGATACTCCAGCTCTATCGGTCTGAGCCTTCCCATTCCGGTCTGTTTGTTCTTTTCCATAAGCAACCCTCTCTGTCGGTTGGTTTTGTTAAGTCTTTGCTGACTTGTGTATCTTATTTCTAAAAGTGAAAATTAAACACTATATATATTAAGACGCACCTATACATATAAATACAGTTAGACTTATAATTAACTTTACCACAAATCAAATAATATTGTCAATAGTTTAATAAACATTTTTCAAAAAAATGTTCTGCACTGTATAATTAAAATTTTCAAAAAATGATACAGATTCAAAAATATTTTCAGAATTTTTTACCGCAAAAAGTTCTCCGTGTTGACTTGAAAAATAAAAAAATATATAATAGCTCAGGTGAGAAAAATGAAACTTATTTTACGCTATTTAAAACACTATAAAAAGGAAAGTTTTTTCGCTCCTTTTTTTAAAATGCTTGAGGCCTGTCTCGAGCTTCTTGTTCCGCTGATTGTAACAAGGATTATTGATTTCGGAATAGGCTCTTCCGACAAGCAATACATTTATAAAATGGGCGGAGTTCTTATCGCGCTCGGCATCACGGGACTTATAAGCTCCGTTACGGCGCAGTACTTTGCCGCCAAGGCCGCCATAGGCTGCTCGGCTGAAATGAGAAACGGGCTGTTTTCGCATATAAACAGCTTCTCTTTCAGCAATATTGACTCTGTGGGCACATCAGCTCTGATAACGAGACTGACGAATGACATCAACCAGGTGCAGACGGGAATCAACATGGTTCTGCGTCTTTTCCTGCGTTCGCCGTTTATTGTGTTCGGCTCAATGATAATGGCGTTCACAATTGATGTTAAATCCGCCCTGGTTTTTGCCGCCGCGATTCCGATGCTTTTCGCCGTGGTTTTCGGCATAATGTTTATAAGCATTCCGCTGTTCAAAAAGATACAGAATTCACTCGAAAAAATCACTCTGCTCACGCGTGAAAATCTCCTCGGCGTGAGAGTGATAAGAGCGTTCAACCGCGAGAAAAAAGAGACGGAGGATTTTGAAAATTCAACCGCCGCTCTTGTCAAGCTTCAGATGTTCGCGGGCAGAATTTCCGCTCTGCTCAATCCCCTTACTTATGTCATTCTCAACCTCGCCGTTATCGCCGTTCTTTATAAAGGCGGCGGCGCGGTTTTCAGCGGCAGACTCACGCAGGGTGCGGTTGTGGCTCTTGTGAATTATATGTCTCAGATTCTTGTTGAGCTTGTGAAGCTCTCTAATCTTATTGTAACGATGAATAAATCCGCCGCCTGCTCAAAGCGCATTGAGGCAGTTTTTGAAATTGAACCCGAAATGAGCTATCCGCAGAATGAAGCTGAAATTTCGGAAAACGCGCCGGCGGTTGAATTTAAAAATGTCGATTTCTTTTATAAAAGCTCAAAGGAAGCCGCGCTTGAAAGCATAACTTTCCGCGCCGAAAAAGGAAGCGTTGTCGGCATCATCGGCTCAACAGGCTCGGGCAAGTCAACGCTCATAAATCTCATTCCCCGTTTTTATGACTGCACTGACGGTGAGTTTCTCCTTTTCGGCAGAAATGTAAAAGAATACACAAAAGCTCAGCTTGAAAAGCTCATAGCCGTTGTTCCGCAAAGAAGCGTTCTTTTCAGCGGAAGCATAAGGGACAATCTGCTTGTCGGCTGTGAGACGGCAACGGAGAGTGATATGCTTGAAGCGATTAAAACCGCGCAGGCGGAAGATGTTGTCTTTTCAAAGGACGGCGGGCTTGATTATATAATCGAACAGGACGGCAAAAATCTTTCGGGCGGTCAGAAGCAGAGGCTTGCAATCGCGAGAGCCGTTGTTAAAAAATCTCCCGTGCTCATTCTTGACGACAGCATGTCTGCTCTCGACTTCGCCACCGACGCGAAGCTCAGAGCCGCATTGAAAAATCAGCTCGGCGGCACAACCGTTTTTATTGTTTCGCAGAGAGTTTCAACCGTCAGAAACGCCGACAAAATTCTCGTCATGGACGACGGTCAGCTCGCAGGCGCGGGAACTCACGACGAGCTGTTTGAAGCCTGCGCCGAATACAGAGAAATCTGCCTGTCTCAGCTTTCCGAAAAGGAGGTTGAAGCAAGATGAAAAACACTTTGGCGTTAAAGCGCGTTTTAATATATATAAAAAAGTATGCCGTTCCCGTTATTCTTTCGCTGGTTTTTGCGGCGGCAAATGTCGCTTTCCTTTTATATGCGCCTATTCTCTCGGGCAACGCTGTCGATGTGATTATCGGCAAAGGGAATGTTGATTTCGATGCTCTTTTTAAAATTCTTTTTAAGCTCGGAATCGTAACCGCTGCCTGCGCTCTGAGCCAGTGGCTTATGAATGTGTGCAACAACTTCGTAACCTACCGCGTGGTCAAGGACATACGCACTACGGCGTTCAGAAAGCTTCAGCGGCTCGATGTTGAGTATTCCGACTCCCACGCTCACGGCGATATTGTCAGCCGTATTGTCAACGACACCGACCAGTTCTCTGACGGACTTCTCATCGGTTTCACTCAGTTTTTCACAAGTCTTCTGACTATCATCGGCACGCTCTGCTTCATGCTTACCATAAATGTAAAGGTTACGCTTGCCGTTGTCTGCGTTACTCCGCTGAGCCTTTTCGCGGCGTCGTTCATAGCGAAAAAGACATTCGATATGTTCAAAAAGCAGTCCTCCGCAAGGGGTGAGCTGACTTCGCTTGTAAATGAAATGACAGGAAATCAGAAAACTGTAAAAACCTTCGGCTATGAAAGCAAAGCAGTTTCTAGATTTGAGGAAATAAACGCGCGCCTGTCAAAGCACAGTCTGAGCGCAACATTCTTTTCGTCCCTTGTTAATCCGACAACAAGATTTGTCAACAGCACGGTTTATGCCTGCGTTGCCATTTTCGGCGGAATTGCCGTTATCAACGGATTTTCCTCCCCTGCGGGTATCACCGTCGGTCAACTTGTCTGCCTGCTGAGCTACGCCACTCAATATACAAAGCCGTTCAATGAAATCTCGGGCGTTGTAACAGAGCTTCAGGGCGCGCTCGCCTGCGCTTCGAGAGTGTTTGAGCTTATAGACAGTGAGGAGCAGACCTCTGACGAAAATAAAAAAGACCTCGGCACAGCCGACGGCAGAGTTGAGCTTCAGAATGTTGAGTTTTCATACGACAAAAACAAAGAGCTTATCAAAGACTTAAACCTCACAGTTGAAAAAGGTCAGAGAGTTGCGATAGTCGGCCCGACAGGCTGCGGAAAAAGCACAATGATAAATCTGCTCATGCGTTTCTATGACGCAGACAGCGGCTGTATCAGGGTAAGCGGTGAGGATATACAGAACATCACGCGCCAGTCGCTTCGCAGAAATTACGGAATGGTTTTACAGGAAACATGGCTTAAAACAGGCACGGTAAAAGAAAACATCGCCTACGGCAGACCTGAGGCGACCGATGAAGAAATCATCGCCGCCGCGAAGCTCACCCACGCCCACAGCTTCATTAAAAGACTTCCTGACGGCTACGACACGGTTATCGGCGATGAAGCAGGCAATCTTTCGCAGGGGCAGAAACAGCTTCTGTGCATCACAAGGGTTATGCTCTCGCTTCCGCCTATGCTGATTCTCGACGAAGCCACCTCGTCAATAGACACACGCACCGAGCAGAGAATTCAGAAAACCTTTGCAAAAATGATGAGCGGCAGAACATCGTTTGTTGTTGCTCACCGCCTTTCAACAATAAAAGAGTCTGACATTATTCTCGTTATGAGAGACGGTAAAATCGTCGAGCAGGGCACTCATAATTCACTTATGGAAAAAGGCGGATTTTACGCTCAGCTTTACAACAGTCAGTTCGCTGAAATATAAAAATATGTTGCAAAAACGAACACTTTGTTTTATAATGTAAGTTATCAGTTACAGGAGGTCTTTTTATGAGTAACGATGTAAACAGCAACACTGATAAAAACACAACCCCGTCAGAAACAAAGCCACTGGTTATTAAATGCGCTTCGCTCGTTCTCGGAGCGGCTCTGCTGATTTATTCATTCTCAAGCTGTCTGGGTAAAATATCAGACACCAACAAGTCAATCGCCGAGAATTTAGGCAAGCCTCAGAGCAGCCCCGTGTCAGACTCAGCTGACGCAGCGGACGCCTTTGCGGACGACTTCTCATCTGCGGACAGCACCGACACACCTGCTGTCGAAGACGATTTTTCCGAGCAGAGCGACTCAGAGCAGGACTATACTGCTGACACAACTTCGTCAGACGAAGGCACAACCTCAGCAGCTAAAGAAAACAAAGTTCAAGAAAAAGGCGGCTCACAAAAAGAATCCGCGCCCAAAAAGCCCGAGACAAAAGAAGAAATATTAAGCTATTTTAACACGGCAATCAACAAGGTTAAGCCCAACGCAAAATCAATCACTTATACAAAAGACGAAAGCTATCAGGCAGGCAGCATTGATTTGGCGGCACTCGGCGCGTTTGAATCTATTGTAGATAAGCTCATAGGTTCATTCATGGGCCCGAACAAAGAAAAGATAGGCATGACGCTTAAAACAGCAGACGAAAAAATCGCGTTATATCCCGTTGAGGGCGAAAAGTGGGCAAGTAAGCTCACAATGGCAGACATCAAGGACATTACATGCACCGAAAAGAACGGAATATATACAATCACCATCAAGCTTCTTGACGATGAGCTTTCGGAAAATCCCGCAAACGGTTCAGGTCATCACCCCAAAGCATTCTCTGTTGTTAAGGCAGGAGATATCAACAAAAACGCAGGTGCGGCGAAATCTCTGCTCACAGGTCTTAAAACAGGCTACAAAAACGGAACAATCATCTGCAACATCGACGCAAAGACAGGCAATGTTCTTTCCTCCGCGTACGATTATGTGTGGATTCTTCATGTTGACTCCTTCGGCGGCGTTGACGCTCCCTTCGGCGGCAGGCAGTCGTTTGACATTAAATGGTAATTTAAACTAAGTGAGGTTTTTAAAATGAAAAAAGAAGTATTGGTTGAAACATCAGCAAGACACGTTCACGTTTCACAGGCTGACCTTGAAACACTTTTCGGTGCAGGCTATGAGCTTACACACAAAAAGGATTTATCACAGCCCGGTCAGTTTGCGTGTGAAGAGCGCGTTCAGGTTATCGGCGCAAAAGGAGCTTTCCCCAAGGTTTCTATTTTAGGACCTGTTCGTCCCGAAACTCAGGTTGAGCTTTCCGCAAGCGACGCGCGTTCAATCGGCGTTGTTGCTCCCTGCCGTGAATCAGGCGACCTTGAGGGCAGCGGCTCATGCAAAATCGTAGGCCCCGCAGGCGAAATCGAGATTGAAAAAGGCGTTATCGTTGCGAAGCGTCATGTTCACGCAACTCCCGAAGATGCTGAGAAATACGGTCTTACCGACAAGCAGATAGTAAGCGTTAAGGTTGAAACCGACGGCAGAAGCCTTGTTTTCGGCGACGTTATCGTAAGAGTAAGCCCCAAGTACGCTCTTGCAATGCACATTGACACCGACGAGTCCAACGCGGCATTCGCAACACCCGGTCTTATGGGCGAAATCATCGCTGACTAATCTACATAATAAAAAATTGCAGGCGACTGAGCAATCAGCCGCCTGTTTTTTGTTGTATGTTATTCCGATAATGCGGTGTAGGGCAGGGGCTCCCAACCCGCGGATTTACGGAAAATCTCAGATAAGACGCATACCGTGATAAAAACTACCTCAACATTTCCGCATCGTCCTCATAGCTTCAAAATCACAACCGTGATACCCCGAATATAAAACACGGGCGATTGATAATCGCCCCTACGACCTAAGATGAAAAATTGTGTGTAATTTGAGTGGGGCAGGGGACAAGCCCCTGCCCCACTATGAAAGCGATTTGAATACGTTTTCTTCAAATTCATTCGCGGTTCTTGCGCCTGCGCCGCCCTCATAAGAGGAGTTTTTCATGTAAACCGCCGTGATTCTGTTGACGGGGTCAATCCAGAAATGCGTTCCGTATGCACCGCTCCAGCCGAATGCGCCAACAGGGAGCATCTCATAGCTGTCATCTGTGATTACTCTTACTCCCAGTCCCCATTTCTGATTACCGGGCATAACCTCATCTGAAACGCACGGAGTTTTCATAAGAGCCACCATATCCTCAGAGAGAATTCTCACGCCGTTTGAGCCTGCGCCGTCATTGAGAAGCATCTCCGCAAACAGCGAATAGTCCTCAGCGGTTGAGGCAAGTCCACCGCCCGCCATGAAATAACCGACAGGGTTATTGGAAAATACGGAGCCGGGGTAGGAGCTTCCGTTGACAGCCTTGCCGTCCTCTGTGCGGTTATGGATGATTATCATTCTGTCCCACTGCTCAGCCGTGGGCACAAAGGTTGTGTCCTTCATTCCGAGCGGGTCAAAAAGGTTGACCTTGAGATATTCGTCATAAGGCATGCCGCTGACAATCTCAATGATTCTTGCCGCAATGTCGAAGCCGATGTTGTTGTATTCCTGCGCCGTACCGGGGTCAAAGCTCAGTGGCTTATCCTTGAGAAACTCCGCAAGATACTCAAGGGAGCGTTTTTCTCTCGGAACCTGAGCATAAAGAGCGTCGCCAAGAGTGCCCGAGCAGATGCCGCTTGTGTGTGAAACGAGCTGATAAACCTTGATGCTGTTCTCCGCCTTTTTAACGGGAAC
The DNA here is from genome assembly GCA_045640865.1 of Acutalibacteraceae bacterium. Lineage (GTDB taxonomy): Bacteria > Bacillota > Clostridia > Oscillospirales > Acutalibacteraceae > CAG-488. Next base: position 50,456 of record JAZUFU010000113.1, read on the forward strand.
AACCTTGCCGTCAACGACCTCGCCGACATACATATCCTTGAAGCCGTCAAGGTAATCGGAAACATCCGCGTTAAGGTCAATTGTTCCTTTCTGAACCTCCATAAGAAGCGCAACAGCTGTAACGGGCTTTGTCATGGACGCTATTCTGTAAAGCGCGTCATCTGTGAGCGGAATGTTGTTGTCGATATCCTTCATGCCGAAAACGCCGTCATAAACACGCTCGCCGAACTGATTGACAAGAAGCTGTGCGCCGCCGACCTTGCCGCTTTCGATATCCTTTTTAAGAGTTTTCTCTATTCTTTTTTCAAGATTTTCTCGGTCAATTACTTTTGCGTAAACGCCGTCCTTCTGAAGCATCTCAGCGGAATAAATACCCGTTGTTGCCTGAACGGTGTCTTTGTCAAAAATTTTACCTGCCTTGCCCTGAATTGAAATGTAGAAATATTTCGCACCGTCGGGAACTTTTATGTTCGCGACATTGCCGAGGTCGATTCCCTTTTTCCTGCTCCAGTCCTTTTTGAGTTCCAGACCGTCATAATCAAGCTCGCTGTCTCTGTAATAAACATAAGCCTTGATATTGCATACGTCCTCGGGAACATCAAATGAAACAACCGCTCTTTTGCCGTTGAATGAAACCTCGGTGATTTTTATGTTACCCTCGCCCATACCTGTCTGCTCATTCGCAAAGCGGAGAATTTCAGGCTCATACGCGCCGTCATTCTGACCGTGGAGGAATTTCTGAGCATAAATCAGCGTGCCGTTTTCTGTGTAAGCCGCAGACGCTGTGTTGCAGTTGGCAGAGAAGAACGGGTCGCAGTCGCTGTTGATATAAAGAACAGGCATTTTAACCTCGCTGAGCAGATTTGAAGCGTCCCACACATCAGCAAAACTGCTGTTTCCTATGAGGCTGCTTATAACGCCCGTGCACTCGCCGAGATAACCGCTGCCATAGACGGGAATCGCAAAGGCGAAGCGGCTGTCATAGCACATCGCCGTGCTGACCGCCATGCTGCCCCACGAAATGCCCGTAACGCCGATTTTATCTTTATTAACGCGGCTGTCGGCTCTCATGATATTGTTTGAGAGAATGACATCTGCCACATAGTGATAAAACCACTGCTCGGTGAAAGGCTTGTCGGAATCCGAAAGAGTTTCGTTGATTGTCGGGTGAGATTCGGGATTTACCGTCCACTGCTCATTTTTTCCTGTGTAATATCCGTCCTCGGGGTGCTGAGCGAAGCCGTCAACGGAAATTGCCGCGTAACCGTTGTTTACCCAGTACTGCACCCACTCGGCGTAGGCATGACCTGCGCCGCCGTGAACGAGCACCATTGCGGGCACGGGAGCAGAGCTGTCCGCATTCTCGGGGAAGCCTATGTAGGCAAAAATCTGACTCGGCTTTCCGTTATAATCTTCGCCGTCAAAATAAACAGCCTGGATTCTGTCGTCGTCCGCAAAAGGTTTTTTAGTGTCGCAGACCTTAATTTCGGGCGTTCTTTCGGCAACCTTTTTATAAAGCGCCTTCAGCTCGTCGGTTTTTTCGTTGCCGCTCTTTGCGGCATAATTTGTCCTGTAAAGTTCCATGGTTTTCCCCTCGTCATGCTTGAAAGATATTCCGAAAATCGAAAGGAGCATCATAATCATGCTCATGAAAAATGCTGTGATTTTTGTAAACATTTATTTCACCCCGAATAATTTTTTAAAGAAAATGCAGATTTTACTGAAAAGTTTCTCGAAGAAAAGCCTTAACCTTGTGATGAATTTCGGCTTGGCTGAATTGAGCACACACTGCGAAACATTCGCGTTATATGCTGTCTGCCCTCCCGCGGTGTCAAGACCTATGGTTGTGCCGTTTATTGTGCCTGCCTTTGTGTACTCCCACGCCTTGAAGCCGATGTCCGTTTTCAGTGCGGGTGAGCTTTCGCTGAGCGTGAAATCATAATTCTTCGCGTCGGCAAACATCGGGTCGGCGGCTTTCGAGGTGCTGACATAACCTTTCTTTGAAGCCTGACTGAAAAGCATTGAATCAGCCGAATCCGCACGCCTCGGCGAAAAATAAAGCTCGTCGCCGTATGTGCAGTCCCACATGATGTTGCGGTTGTCAATGAGCTTTTCGATGCTTTCAAGGTCGGTGTAAACAGGCACCTTGTTGTCCGTTAAGAAAATGTTGGTGCTGTAATTGTTCATCGCGGTGTAATCCATAAGAGTGCCGCCGGGGTTAACAATGCTTTCACCACAGAAAGCAACAATGTTGTTTGTGATAATGTTATTTCTCGCAAGGGTGGCGTTAAGCCCCGAGCTGGAACAGTTGAAAACGAGATTGTTTTTGATAATCATTTCGGATGCGCCTGCGTCGGTGTAAATTCCGTCGCCCGCGTAGCCCTCCGCACCCTGATAGCATAAAGCGTCGTGAACAACATTGCCCGTGATTTTTGTGCCCGTCTGAATTCCGAGCATATATATGCCGCCTAAATCCGAAAGCATGCCCTTGCCGACATTGTAGATAAGATTGTCTTTTATGTCGATATTTCTTGTAAGGTGATAGCCGAAAAGCCACATCCAGCCGCAGGAAATGCCCGTGTAATAGCCGTCATGAATTTCATTGTTTGAGATATCCGCCGTATCGCAGTATGTAATTATCACACCGGGCGCGCTGTAAAACTGCTGACCGTAATTGCCGATGATGTTGTTTTTAACGGTAATATCGTGCGTTCTTTCGGGGGAAGAAATGTCGCAGTTCTGACCGCCGACAAACACCGCCGAGCCGCCGATATTATCGAAAAGACAGTTTTCAACGGAGCAGAAAGAGGTGCTGTCCGCAAACTTCACTGCCGTTGAGCCGATGTTTCTGAACTCGCAGTTTTTAAAATGAATATCCTTTGAGTTCACAACTCTCACCGCACTGCACGCGTCTATTGCGCCCTGGGGCATATCCATGTCTATGCCCTGTGTCCAGGTGGAAACATTTATCGTGCAGTATTTTTTGTCGAGATATTCCCAGCCCGTGTTTTCAAAGCATATATCCTCGAAGGTTATATTTTCGCAGGAGTCAATGCTGATAATCTCCGCCGTGCCTGTGGCGTAAAGCACAAGAGAGTCTGCACTTTCGCCCTCAAAGGGAATGTAATAGATTTTATCCTGCTCGCTGTCGAAGCACCATTCGCCCGCTTTGTCAAGAGCGTCCTTTACATTCTCAAGGCAGAATCGGTCATTTTCAAAAATCGTCATAGCGGAATATTTCACCATTGAGATTCTGCCTGTCGCGCTGTCAAAGCCGCTCATGCCCGTAACCTCGTCGTGCCACTTGTGAGGGATTCTGACGGTTACATCCTTCATGTTTTCGGGAGCCTTGCTTATATCGTTCAAATCCGCGTTGAATGAACGCTGACCGAGTGTGCCGTCCGCCCAGAGCGTGGTTTCCTCCGTCCACAAAGTGTCGTCGTCATTGAGAGACTTGACATAGAAAAATCCGCTTTCGGGAAGCCTTGCGTTTACAAGCTCGGTGTTTCCGCTCCAAAGTCCCGTTATCCTTTGACCGTCGGCAGGAGCCTCAAATGCTTTCACACCGTTAATCTCGGTTTCCGTCCAGTTGTCAACAGGTCTGTCCCCTGTGATTCTGACTTTTTCACCGTCAGCCGCCTTGAATGTAACATTATTCCTGTCGCTCCCCGTAAAAGAAATGAGGCTGTTTATCCTGTAATCTCCGCCGTGGAGAATTACGGTAACATCGCCGTCCGTCTCAACGGAATTTGCCGCTTTAAGGAAATCACTGCCGTCTGCGTAAATATCCATAACCGTACCTTTCTCAGCGGCAAAGGCATAAACCGACATTAAAAAGATCAAAGCCGCCGCCATAAAAAATGAAATAAATTTTTTCATCCGCGCACCTCCCAATACTGCTTTTACATTTTATCACAAAAAAATTTTTTATTCAACAAGTATATTGCCTGTTATTTTTGATTGATTATGATATTTTCGTATGATATAATAAGCATACACCTCACAAATACAGGAGATGAAAAGCTTATGGACAAAAAAGAAATCAGCGAAAAAACCCACCCGAATAAAATCGGTATAAAAGAGGGCATGGGCTATATGCTCGGCGATGCAGGCAATCTGTTCGTGCTGACGTATGTTTCCTCTTTCTTAAAAGTGTTTTACACAGATGTTTTAAAAATCGCGCCTCAGAAAATCGCGAACCTCTTTCTTTTCACAAGACTGTGGGACGCGATAAACGACCCCATGTGGGGCAACATAGTCGCGAAGCGCAGACCTGATAAAAACGGCAAATACCGCTCATACATTAAATGGATAGCGATTCCTCTTGCGGTGTCGGAGCTTCTCTGCTTCATAAATGTCCGTTCATTCACGCAGAACGAAGCACTGCTTCTTCTGTTTGCCTACATAACCTACATCGCTTTCGGCATGCTTTACACGGGCATCAATGTTCCTTTCGGTTCGCTGGCGTCAGTTATAACCGACGACCCCGACGGCAGAACGCTTCTTTCAACTTTCCGCACAATCGGCGGCGGTATCGGCGGCGCGGCTCCCCTGCTCCTTGCTCCGTTTATTATTTACAGCAAGGTTGACGACGGCAAGGGCGGCACATATAATGTTGCAAACCCGAGCGGAATGCTCACATTCGGCATAATCATGGCTGTCTGCTCCGCGGCGTTCTATTTTCTCTGCTTTGCGGGCACTAAAGAAAGAGTTCCCTCCGAGGCAGACCCTAAGGTTGACATAAAAGCGACCTACGGCGCGATGCTCAAAAGCCGCCCGTTTATCGTCCTTGCGCTGACGGGTATTCTCATAAGCGGTCAGCTTCAGTTTGCGTCGCTTAATCAGTACCTTTACAAAAACTATTTCTGCAACACAAACCTTTCAGTTCTCGGCACGATAGCTCAGTATCTCCCCATGGCGATTATGATTCCGTTTGTGCCGAAGCTCGTTAAAAAATACGGCAAAAAAGAGCTCAGCGGAATCGGCGCGTTTTTCGCGGCGGTGGCGGCAATTCTCACCTATGTCATAAAGCCCGCGCCCAATCAGTCGTGGATTTTCATTGCCCTGCTCTTTGTTATCGGCTTCGGTTATTCCTTTGTTTCAATAACCAACTGGGCGGTTGTTGCCGACGTTATTGACTATCAGGAATACAAAACAGGAATAAAGGGCGAAAGCGCGATTTACGCTGTTTATACCTTCTGCCGCAAGCTCGGTCAGACAGCGGCGGACTACGGCGGACTTATGCTCCTTGCCAAAATCGGCTATGATTCCGAAAAAATGGCAAACGCGGGCTTCGTTCCGGGCGTCAGCGAGGGAATACTCACAATCTGCACCGCTATCCCTGCCGTAACCTACACGCTCATATTCCTTTTGTATCAGTTTGCGTATCCGCTCACGAAAACCAAGCTTGAGCCGATATATAAATATGTAAGAGAAACCAATGCCTCAGCACAACAGTAAAGGAGAATTATTATGAAAGAAAAATTATTAAAAATGCCGAAAGGCTACACAATCATGTGGCTCATTTTCTCAGCCGCATACGCAATCTGGATGAGTGTTTTTATGACAAAGCACGTTCTCATCAAGTATGAAGCAATAAGCACAAGAACTATTGACGGAAAATTTCACGAAGACATTACGGGCATGATCGGTCATCACTGGGCATATCCTGTATGGATTATTTTTTCAACGCTCTGCCTGCTCGCGTTCATTCTTTACATAAAGAAGTTTTTATACTCAGGCGAGAACACAAAAGCGGGCAAAATTTTCTGCATCATAAACATTATTTTCGACTTTATTTTCATCACATGGTACGGTGTGTTTAATGTAAGAGAAGTTTTCGGCGAAGGCGTTTCGATAACAGCGTCCATGATAGGTCTTGAATTCCCGTGGCATTTCAGAATGTGGGGCATATTCACATCTCTTGCGGCTTTCACAAACACGCTTTATATGTATAATAAATACAACTTCAACAGCCGTCTCGGCGTTATCCTCGGCTCAATCGGCTCTGCGGCGATTTATGTTACAGTCAACTGCCCGTCAGCAGGCGAAGTAGTTCACTTTGACTCCGCAAGATGCATGGCTCACTGGGCAAGCGCGCTGGTGTTTGCGGCTCTCTGCTCAGTTCCGATGCTCATTTTCCTTTTCAAGAAAATGCTCGAAAAGAACTGGAAATTCACCATTGCGTTTATCGCTTTCGGCGCAGTTCTTATTCTCATGCTTGCGCTTCTTCTGTTTGTCGGCAAGAGCGGAATAATCGAAAACATCCCCGTATGGGCGGCGTTCATAATCCTCTTCCTTGCCAACTTCACAAATCTTTTTGAAGACAAAAAGGAAGAAGCAAAAGAAACAGTTAAAATCTAATTCGCGAAAATCCTGAGGTATATCATGAAAAAAATCATATCTGCTTTGCTTGCCGCTTTAATTCTGCTTTTCTCAATCTGCGTTTCACCAAGCGCGGCCGCCAAAGGTCCGCTTCCCGTTTCGGCAGGGCTTGACGCACTGAGAGGTCAGTTTGAATCGGGGCTCGCTCCCAAAACAGACGGCATCACACTCGATTATAAATATTACTCCCCCGCGGGCGCAAACGACAGCAAAAAATATCCCGTTGTAATTTTCCTCCACGGAATAGGACACGGCGAGAAAGAAGGCTCTCAGCTTGCGGACAGCGGAATGGCATACTGGTCATCTAAGGAGCTTCAGTCAAGATTCAGCGACGGCGGAGCGTTTATTATTCTCCCCCGCGCTCCCGAGGACAAAAACCTTTTCTGGGGCGAATCCTTCATAGAGCCGCTTCGAGCACTTATTGACGATTTCATTAAGCAGCACAAGAAAAATGTTGACACAACGAGAATTTCCATATCGGGCTCGTCTCAGGGCGGCGCGATGGTGTGGATGATGCTTGAAAATTATCCCGAATATTTTGCCACGGCGTTTCCGCTTGCGTCAACAAAAACACCCACAGCCTCACTTATAAAGGATTGCTCCTCAACGGCGATATGGATGCTCGCAAGCAAGCTCGACCCGATAATCAACTACAACCTTTCAACGCTTCCGATATGGAAAAACATCTGCAAACACAACGACCACCCCGAAAATTGCAGACTTTCCACCTTCGGTACGGTTTATAATCCCGACGGCTCAAAGTCCTCTGATAACCACCATCTCGCGGGTGTTATAACCTACGACCTTCACACTCTTGAGGATAAGCCGTATCCCGAAATGACAACTCAGGACGGACTCGGCAACAAGGTTAACACCGCCTCGCCCAACGGTCTTATCAAATGGATTTCATCGGTTCACTCGGATTTCACGGGAGCAAAGGAATCGCCCGAAAAGAATGTAAACATTTTTGAATACATCATTCAGATTTTCAGAAACTTCATTCTCGAAATAGTCCATATTGTTCAGATGATTTTAGGCTTATAATTAAACAAAAAATGCGGACGGTTTGCGATTTGCAGACCGTCCGCTGTGTTATTTACTGTAAGCAGTGATTATGCTTCTTTCTTGTCCTTTTTCTTTGAAAGGATAACGTTTGTGATGATGCCGAGGATAAGAGCGCAGGCAACCTCAGTAAGAGTAACCTTACCGATTGAAAGAGCCATACCGCCGATACCTGCGATAAGGATAATTGATACAACAAAGAGATTTCTGTTGTCGTCAAGGTCAACCTTCTGAATCATCTTAAGACCGCTGACTGCGATGAAGCCGTAAAGAGTGATGCAAACGCCGCCCATTACGCAAGCGGGAATTGTTGAAAGGAATGTAACAAAGGGAGCAACGAAAGAAGCAGCGATAGCCATAATTGCTGTTGCAACGATTGTAATAACAGAAGCGTTGCCTGTGATAGCTACGCAGCCTACTGACTCACCGTATGTGGTGTTGGGGCAGCCGCCGAAGATTGCGCCGACCATTGAGCCGATGCCGTCGCCGAGGAGTGTTCTGTGGAGACCGGGCTCTTCAAGAAGATCCTGCTCGATGATTGATGAAAGGTTCTTGTGGTCTGCGATATGCTCTGCGAATACAACGAAAGCAACGGGAACATAAGCAACAGCAATCATTGCTATGTAAGAAGCATTGATTGACTCAAAGCCGCTCTGCTTTATTGCTTCAACAACAGTGAAATCAGGAATCCACTGCATATTCTGGAATGCTGACCAGTCAATTACCTTAAGAGCATCGTTGCCGGTCTTCATGCCGATAAGTGTGAAGATTGTGCCTACAGCATAACCTGCAAGGATACCGATAACAAAGGGAATGAGCTTAGCCATCTTTTTGCCGTAAACGGAGCAGATCATAACTGTGAAAAGAGTTACAAGAGCGCATATAAGACCAATCCATGCCTGTGTGTTCATAACAAATGCTGAGCCGTCGTCTGTCTTAGCTGCGAAGTGAAGAGCATCGCCGACAGCGTTGCCTGCGAGTGAAAGACCGATGATAGCAACTGTGGGTCCTATAACAACAGGAGGCATAAGCTTGTTAATCCAGTTAACACCTGCGATTTTAACAATAATTGCGATTACAACATAAACGAGACCTGCAAATAAAGCACCGATAATGAATCCGAGATAACCGGCGCCTGCTGATGCGGCTCCGCTGAATGCAGCAAACATTGAGCCGAGGAATGCGAATGAAGAACCGAGGAAAACGGGGCTCTTGAATTTTGTGAAAAGAAGATAAACGAGTGTGCCTACACCTGCTCCGAAAAGAGCTGCTGACTGGCTCATCTGGCTGCCTGTTACTCCGTTAACAACGGAAGGCACTGCGATTGTTGCCGCAAGAATTGCGAGCAGCTGCTGGAATGCGAAAACGACCAGCTGACCGAATTTCGGCTTGCCTTTGATGTCATAAACGAGTTTCATTTTTGGTATTCCCTCCTGAAAAATTTTAAAAAAATAACCTCATCGCAGAATACGACAAGGTTATATAATACTCCTGATATTCTTAACGCTTGTCGGCATCCCGTACCGATTTAAAGGTTAAATCCTCGAATATTATACTTTTATGAGTATTTTTTGTCAATAGCAAAACAGGATTTTTCTTTCAAAAATAAATTATATTTTTGCCTTGCCGCGCTTCATCTGCCTGAGCCTGTCAAAAACGGTGAACGCCACGCCTACCCAGATTATAATAAACGCAATAAGTCTGTTTGTGTCAAGCTCCTCGTGAAAATAAAACAGTCCCATGATAAACGCCAGCGTGGGGTTGATATACATAAGTATTCCCGAAACATAATACGGTATTTCTTTGACACCCTTGTTGAAAAGCAGGAGCGGCAGAGAGGTTACGATTCCGCAGGCAGGCAGAAGCAGAAAACGCCAGCCGTCAAGAACGCTCAGCGCTCCCGTGCCGTTTTTCTCGGAAATAACCACATAAATAACCGCAATCGGAGTCATGAAAAGCGTTTCCATAAAAAGCGACGCCTCGGCGGAAATGTCAAGATTCTTTTTAACGGCTCCATAGACCGCAAACGAGCCCGCAATAAGCAAAGAAAGCGTCGGAAATGTGCCGACTCTGATAACAATAAACAGAAGTGCGGCGAACGCGAGAATATATGTTATTTTTTCAAAGGTGCTGGGCTTTTCCTTAAACACAAGCAGTCCGATTGTGCCGACGAGAACAGGCTCAATGAAATAACCGAGGCTTGCATCAAGCACATGGGAGGAATTGACCGCGTAAATATACACGCCCCAGTTTATCGTGATGAGAATTCCGCAAACAAAGCAGATAAGCAGATTCTTTCTGTTTCTGAACACCGCTTTGATTTCATCAAGCTGACCTATGGCGATTATGTAAATGCCTATAAAAATCATCGACCAGATTATTCTCTGTGAGAGAATATAGACGGGGTTGACATCTGACAGCAGATTCCAGAAAATCGTCAGCATTCCCCATATAACATAAGCCGCCGCAACAGCTATGCCGCCCCAAAAACTTTTATCGTCCGTTTTTTTCATAATATACCTCTTTTCTGAGGGAAATTATATCACAAGAATTCAGCCTTTTCAATAATCGTATTGATTTTCCCGACAGTCTGATTTATTATTATAAAGAAAGTGAGGTCGATTACTATGGCAAAAATAGGCGATATTGATAAAAATCTGAAAGTGAAAAGTAAAATCCTGAAAGATAATCTCGTTATGCTCAATCCGAACGAAAAGCCGTTTTCGGTTTTCGGCGTATTTTTTGAAAACGGCTACAAGAGAATGGACACAAAAATCGCGGAGCAGACAAGCGCGGGCGTTCTGCACCTGCACACAAACACAAGCGGCGGCAGAGTTACATTTGAAACAGACTCGCCCTATGTCGCAATTTCCGTAAAAGGAGAAAAAACGCTGTTTCCTCATATGCCGCTGACAGGCACGGCAGGCTTTGACCTTTATCTTTATGAGGACGGCAATTTTACATACTGGAAAAGCTTTGTTCCGCCCACGGACAAAAAGAAATCGTGGGAAAGCGTTGTTGAGTTTACCGACAGAAAAATGAGAAAAATCCTCATTCATTTTCCGCTTTACAGCAATGTGAATGCGCTTTATATCGGGCTTGACAAGGACTCAACCGTCAACGAGTTCAGCCCTTACACTCCCGACGCGCCCGTTGTTTATTACGGCTCGTCCATAACCCAGGGGGGCTGCGCTTCGCGCCCGGGCAACAATTTCCCTGCGATAGTTTCTCAGAAAACGCTGACAGATTTCGTCTGTCTCGGCTTCTCGGGCAACGCTCACGGTGAAGACGTAATGGCCGACTATATTGCTTCTCTCGACATGAGCGCGTTCGTGCTTGACTATGACCACAACGATATAGGAAATCCCGAAAGGCTCAGGGAAAAGCACTTTGCGTTTTATAAAAAGGTCAGAGACAGGCATCCGGATATCCCGATAATTATGATGACCTCGCCCTACTCTTTTGCTCTCGAACCGTCAATCGAGATTACGAAAAAGATAATTAAGGATTCATTTGCTAAAGCTTCTGAAAACGATGATAACGTTTATTTCATTGACGGCAGAGAAATGTTCGGTGAGAAATTTCTCGACTGCGCCACGGTTGACAGCTGTCATCCCAACGACTTCGGCTTTGTCAAAATGGCAGAAGCAGTCCTGAAAGTCTTTGAAGAAATCAAAAAATAAGCAATAAAACAGCAAAAATCCCGCCGTTGAGCGGGATTTTCTCTTTTATATTTGCACATTATTGTCAACATGAATATGCAAATTTTGCACATTTGGTTTTGCTTTAATGTGCAAATTTATTATTTCTCGAAATTCAATCAATCAGATTTTCCATTAAATCTGTTTCCTCGATTTTTTCTTTCAGAAGTCTGAAGGTCTTGATTTCAAACGGAGTGAATTTGATTTCTTCGGTCTGATTATAAAACTCAACCGCCGCGCTCTGCTCTTTATCTGTGGGATTGAACAGTCTTGCGATATAGCCCTCGCCATTGTCAGCTTTTTTGAAAGCGGTGAGATTTATTTTATCATTATCCCTGATTTTCAGCGGAGACGCGGGAAGCGTACCCGTACCCGTGGGATAGAACGAAAGAACCATTGGCGGCGCGTTGAAATGCTGAGCCGCTCTCGGCGCGGCGTCAAGGATTTTTTCCGTTTCGCCTATGTCAAGCATGAAGCTGTAGTCTCTCTCGCCCTGCTCCATGTAGGGCAGGTATCTGTCCTGCATCATGACCTCTCTGTCGCCTATCGGGTGTGCGCAGTATGACGGAGAGCGGAGAAGCGTTATTTTAAGCTCGCCGTTTTCATCGTCAAAGGACGAGCCATAGACGCCGTTATTTATGCAGAGAATCGCTTTGTCGCCTTTACATTCAACGATGTATTTCTGCGAAACATTCTCTTTAAGCGCGCCGAAAAGTTTTTCTCTGCCGTAGGCGTGCTCGCCGATGCAGGTATCAGCACCGAACGCTGACGGAATATTCAGCTTGACGAGCTTCTGCTTTTCGCTCCACACAAGCCTTATGTCAATTTTAAGTCCGTCTCTTTCGGACATAATGTATTTCACAACCGCGCGTGAGTCGTTGTAGCCGAAAAGAGCCTCAACAACTGCGCGTGTATCTCCGCTTTCAATAACGCGGACGGGCTCGATTTCATTCTTAACACAACAGAATTCCGTTGCGGTCTTGCTGTCAAGGAGAGTAAACTCGCTGATTCTTTCAAGCCACGAGGATTTTTCCATATACCACGGATCGTGATTATCCTTCCAGACCTCAAGCGTGAATGCGCCGTTTTTAACATAATTCTCTTTTTTATCGGAAAATACATCAACAAGACCTGTCGATTTGTTGATTTTTATTATCCTGCTTTCGCTTTCAAAAATGAAGTGAGTCTCGTCGCTTTCAAGCTCGGGAACAGGCTTTTTTGTTTCTTCAAAGCCGCACTCAAAACGGTTCATTTTCATCGGCTCAAGCTCGGCGTTGAAAACAACCCTCTTGCGCCATTCAAGCGGCAGGCAGCTGTATTCCTTTTCGCACTGGGACGGGCAGATTTCGCCCTTTTCGTTATAAATAATCGGTTTGAGGAATTTGTCGTCCCAAATCTGATCCCACAGCATAAACTCGCTTATAAAATCGCCTTTGACCTTATAAGGATAAGGATTATAGACAAAAACGGGAATTTTATCTGACGGAGCTTTTTTCTGACCTGCGGCAAGCGCAAAGAACGCCTTTGCCTTGATTCTTGAAGTGATTTCAAGCGCGTGGTCAAGAGTTCTCATCGACATCTCCTCCGCAGGCTGAATTGACGAACCCGGGAGAGTATCGTGAAACTCGATGAGCATAATATCGTAAAGAGCCTGCGCAAGCTCAGCGGCGGGGTACTCAATCAGCCCCTCGTTCGCCGCGTGTGAAGCCATGCACTCCGCAAGGAAAAATTCATTCTCGGCTTTTCTGTGCTTGGACTTTACACGCACCATACTTGTATAGCAACCGGGCGCCCACGAGTTAAGGCTTCCCGCAAATTTCGGGAGCGGTCTGTTTTCTTCCATATCCTCAAAGAATTTTTCGGGCGTAGATTGAACAATCTCAACGCCTTCCTTTGCTTTTTCAAGGGTGAGGGCGGTGATGTTCTCCAGATCCTCCCTTGACGGGCCGCCGCCGTGGTTGCCGACGCCCCACAGGCAAAGGAAAAAGTCATCATCTTCGCATTTTTCAATACATTCAATAATCTTTTTTGCCGCCTTGCCCTTGCCTGAGCCATAACCGCCCCAAAACCTGAAAGCGGTTATTTCGCTGCCGTCATAACCTACCCATTTAAACGCGTCAGAAGGCAGTTCAAGACATCCGCCGTCGGGACGCATGAAAAGATAGCCGTCATAGCCGCTCTTTTTCATTATCTGAACAAGTCCTCTTGTATGACCGAACGGGTCAAAATTTATCGCAACCGTCGGCACCTTGCCGAACTTTTCAAGAAAATACTTTCTGCCCGATAAAATCTGACGCACGAACGACTCACCCGAGGGCATATTGCAGTCGGGCTGAAGCTGCCAGCCGCCCATGATATGCCATTTATCCGCTTTGACAAGCTTCTGAATTTTTGCGAAAAGCTCAGCGTCATATTCCTCTATCCACTGATAAAGCAGAGCTTCATTGTGGCAGAAAACAAAATTATCGTATTCCTCGCAGAAATCCGCGGCAATTCTGAATGTTGAAAGTGCTTCCGCCGCGCCCTCCTCCCATTCCCACTGCCATACGGGGTCAAGGTGAGCGTTGCAGATCAAGTGTAATTTTTTTGACATAAAAACCTCTCCGTGCTGTAAAAATCAAAGCAGAATCTACATTGACAGGCATCAATATATATTCTGCTTTTAAATATCTTTTATTTATTGTTTATTTTTCAAGATAAACAACCTTGTTATCTCTTGCCGATTCAAATACCGCTTCAATCAGCTTAATAAGTCTGCGCTGCTGAGCATGGGTAACGTGCTGAGTTTCCTCACCGCGGAGAACCGCAACAAGATTTCTGTAAAACTCGCTCATATCGTCAAAGCCGAGATTCTCAACATAGGGAAGCGGATATTTTTTAATAGAATCATCTGTTCTGGGAGCCATTGTCTTTGTAAGACCTACGCCTGCCTGAATGGGAACGGCGTCCTTGTTTTCCCAGTCGGAAACCATGACGATTTCACCGTTTAAATCCCAGTCGCGGATAATTGCGGAGCCGTTTTCGCCTAATACATACCAGCGCGGCAAATCAATAAAGTTGCTCGTGCCGACCTCAGCGTGATACTCGATTCCGTTTGAGAATTTAAGCTCAAGCTTGAAGCCGTCGTCGCAGTCGTCCGTTGTGATAAAATCGGTCATGGCATAAACGGACTCAATCTTTGCGTCGCCCATGAGCATGAGTGCCTGGTCAATTATATGAATACCCCAGTCAAAAATCATGCCGCCGCCGAATTCCTTGTGATTTCTCCAGTCGCCGGGTACGCCGCGTGAGCCGTGAACTCTTGACTCGATTCTGAAAATCCTGCCGAGAGTGTTGTTTTCATAAATCTTTTTGATTGTGAGATAATCGGGATCCCAGCGTCTGTTCTGATGAACTGTGAAAATCTTGCCGTATTTTTCGCTTGCGGCAATCATTTTTTCAAGCTCCTCGCCGGAGATTGTTACAGGCTTTTCGCTGACAACATTCTTGCCGTGAGCCATAGCGTCAACCGCGATTTCTCTGTGGTAATTGTTGGGAGTTGCGACAACAACAAAGTCTATCCTTTCGTCGCTGAGCAGCTCTTCCCTTGAAGAAAATGCGTGGATTCCGTTTTCCTCCGCAACTTTTCCTCTTTCGGGCTTTATGTCATAAATACCGACAAGCTCGATATCGTCTGTCATCTGCTGGAGCATTTTTCTTGTGTGCCAGCTGCCCATTCCGCCGTAGCCGATAACGGCCGCGCCAATTTTACCGTTTACCATTTTAAGTGCCTCGCTTTCGTCATACCCACCACATATCGCCTGTGGATTCGGTAATAAGTACCTCTTTAAGAAGCTCAACCGCCTTTGTAAGTCCCTCGTTCTGGCTCATAAGGCTGTCTTCATGCTCAATGCTGATAGCATAATCATAGCCGACAAGGCGGAGATTGCTGATGATATCCTTCCAGTACGCCGCATCGTTGCCGTAGCCTACGCTGCGGAAAATCCATGAACGGTTGATTTCATCTGCGTAGGGCTTTGTGTCAAGCACGCCGTTGACAGCGGTGTTGTATTTGTCGATTTTTGTGTCCTTCGCGTGGAAGTGGAAAATAGCGTCGCCTAAAGCTCTGATAACCGCAACAGGCTCCATTCCCTGCCAGATAAGGTGGCTGGGGTCAAGGTTTGCGCCGATTTCGGGACCTACAGCCTCGCGGAGCCTGAGAAGGCTCTCTGTGTTATAAACGCAGAATCCGGGGTGAAGCTCAAGACCGATTTTGTTAACACCGTGAGCTTTTGCGAATGCAACAAGGTCTTTCCAGTAAGGGATAAGAACCTCATTCCACTGATAGTCGAGGATTTCGCCGAAATCGTTGGGCCACGGGCAGGTAACCCAGTTGGGATATTTTGCGCCGTCGTGGTCGCCGGGGCAGCCTGAGAATGTGTTAATCTGGTCAAGGCCGAGCTTTTCCGCAAGGAGAATTGTGTTGCGGATAGTTCTGTCAAAGTCCGCCGCGATTTTCTTATCGGGGTGAACGGGATTGCCGTGGCAGCTCAGAGCGGAAATTTCAAGACCGTACTTTTTGATAAGAGCCTTGAACTCCTCGAGCTTTTTATCGTCATTGAGTAAAACGTCGGGATCTGCGTGGCTGTTTCCGGGATAGCCGCCGCAGCCGATTTCAATCATTTCGATTCCCTTTGACTTAAAATATTCGAGTGCCTGCTCAAGGGGAAGATTTCCTAAAAGGCAGGTAAATACACCGAGTTTCATAATAAAATCTCCTTCGTGTTTAGTTAAGGCAGCACTAAAAATTTCAAGTTTTGCCTTAATAATATGCTACACCATATAGTGCTATATTTCAAGTGAAAATCCAAAACTTTTTAGTGTTTCGGCATTTTTAGCGCATAATATAAGCGATGTTTTTCGTTCCTTTACAAAAAGTTTTTAAAAACCACATTGTTTATTCATACATTATTCATAATAGCCTGTTATAATAAACGTGTGATCAGGGAAGAGCCGCAACTCCCCCGAATCACTAAACCCCTCCTCAATAAACCCCTCAATTTATTGGAGAAAGCAGTCGGTGTTATGCCGGCTGCTTTTTCATGCATAAAAATAAACCGAAACGGCAACAATATAAATGCTTATAAAAAATCAGAGGTGTTTATATGAAAGAAAACAGTGCTACCGTTTCAAAAAAGTTTTATCGTGCCATACTTACAGGCTGTCTTATAGCCATAGTTGGCATAAGCGCGGTTGTCTATAACCTTTCCGTGCCCAAAAACGCGCTTAAAAATAACAATGATGTTTCTTCGCAGGTGCTTACAACACACACGAGGATAACAACTATACAGCACAACGAGGCAGCGAATGTGCCTGCCACGGGCATTCCTAAGCCCACCACAACCACCACGACAGCAACTACCGTCCCCGCTGACGAAAAGCCCTACTCGGGCAGCTTCACTCCTCCCTGCGCTGGCAAGGTCATAAAGGAATTCAGCGAGGGTGAGCTTGTTAAAAATGAAACCATGGGCGACTGGCGGCTTCACAACGGCGCAGATTTCACTGCAAAAGAGGGCGACAGCGTATTTGCCGTTCAGAACTGTACAGTTGTAAATGTCGATAAGGACGAAATGTGGGGCGTTACCGTTACCGTTCAGTGCCCCGGGGAGCTTTATGTGAAATACTGCGGACTTGCGGACTCCCTTAAAATCAAAAGAGGCGACAAGCTCACAAAAGGCGCAGTTATCGGCGCGGCGGGAATGCTTCCCATTGAATCCGCACTTGACCCTCACATTCATATCGAAACATCTGTCGGCGGCGAGGTTGTGAATCCCCTTTCGGTGCTCAATCTGCTGTAAAAAAAGAGAATGGATTTTGAGACAAACTCAAGATCCATTCTTTTATTATTGTTTTTATCAGAATTTTCTTCCGCCGCCGCCGTGAGACATGCCTGAGGACGAAATATGGATTCCTGCTCCGCCTCCGCCGACAGGAGTTCTTACCTGCTGAACAATCGGCATTCTCGAAACATTGGAGTAAAGGAAATTATCATTCTTTGTCGCAAGGATAAGACTGTCCGCAACTTTATAGCTTGTTGCCGCAACCTTCGGAACAACAGTTTTATGCTTGTTTTTAACTCCGCTTGCGGAAACGCCCGAAATGATAAAGCCTATGAGAAGCGCAATCGGAATAAGAATAAACTTGCGCATTTTAAATCTCTGTGCCCTCACGGCAAGGTCGTCAACGCTGTAGCCTGCTTTTTCGGCAAAGATTTTGCACGCGGATGTATAATCGCCCATTACCATTTCATCATAAAACGTGTCTATAAGCGCATCAACATTGTCGATAGATTCTTCACCTATACCGCAGGTACTTACCCATATATCTCTTTCTTCCATGGAAATGAGAAGAAGCGCGCCGTCATGATTCTCACCGTAGCCGAATCCGCCGTAATCAAAATAATCGTCGGCAAATTCCATCGGAGTTCTTTGTCCTGTGGATTCGGTCGTTACGATAACAACATCAAACTTTTTCTCCTCGCTGATTGAATCAAGCAGCGAAAGAATTTCAGCCTCGTCTTCATCGGGGATAATATCAGCGTAGTCAACGAACCTCGGTGCCTGCCTTGTTGAGGGAAGCTCAGCAGGGATTTCAACAGAAGCCTCAGTCGAAGGCTCTGTAACAATTTCAGTTTCAGCGATTTCCGCAAGCTCTTCAAAAGAATCCGCTTCGGGTTCCTGTTCTTCTGAATATTCTATTGAATACTCATCTGTAACCTCTTGTGAATCTTCGGGCAAAAACTCGGGCAGGAGCTTTTCATTTTCCGCAAAAGCATAAATCGCGAAGCTTGATAAAAGAACGAGAACTGCTGTTAAAATACATACAATGCGTTTCATCATAACAGCCCTCCCATTTTTCCTAAAAGGAACAGAAATGCATAAACAATTCCGCCGCCGATAAGTGTGCGAATCAGCCTGTACCTTCTGACGAGCTTTTTGTCTATGGGCAGGTCGCCGACGATTTTACCCGTCTGACCGTTGACCGCAAAAAGATTCTGTGTTTTGTTGAAAGATGTTGTGAGAAGCCAGACGGGATAAAGGGCGTACTTCGCCTTTGAATCGGAAAGCGTGATGTTACTTTCCTTTATCCTGACATTGCTGAAGCCGTTGTCAATCGTCTGCCTGAACATATCCTCTGTGCTGGTTTTTATACGGTTTCCCGCTCTTTCAGAGCTTGCAACATCGTCAACATCATATTTATCCGCCATATATCCCGAAAGATACGCGGTCTTAAACGGAACAGCCTCCGCAAAATCAAAAGGCTCAATCGCTTCCATCATATCGTCGGGCATCTTGCTTGAGCCGTCAACAGGTACGTTGTTGAACTGAACCGTACCCTCACGGCAGCCTGCGTAATGTGATGTTTCAGTGTAATTGTATCTCGTATCTCCCCACGATTTCAAAGCGTCCATTTCGTAGGTCATGTTGGCGTTCGCAACTGTGTCAAACAACCAGAACGGAACATAAACGCCCTTGATTTCATCAAGATGATTTTCTGATTTGAAAACCTTGGGCAGGAATTTTTTATCTTCATAATGCTTTTTAAGTGCGTCCTTTGCCTGCTCCTTTGTTACCTTGAACGGAATAACATAGTCGGGCTTAAGCGCGCCTGAAAAGCTTGCTGTCATAACAACGGGATTGCCGCAATAGGGGCAGCTTGTCGCGCCTGTGGTTTCGTCGGCAACAATTTCACCGCCGCAGGACTTACAGGAATATACTTTTATTCCGTCGGTTTCGCCGTCTTCCCACTCACTGCCTGCGGTTTCTTCCCACACGACATTATCTGTGTTTGCAGCTTCACCGTTCGCGTTTTCTGCGTCTGTGCTTTCTTCAGCGGGCTTGTCAAGAACCTCGTCATTCTGCTGAAGCTCGTCAACATCGATTTCAGAATCGCAGTACGGACACTTCATCTTCTGAACGGTGGCGTTAAATTCAAGCTTACCGCCGCAGCACGGGCATTTGAATTCAATTAAATCGGGCAAATAAATCACCTCGTTTGTTTGTAAATACGCTTCGGGGCAAAGGCATCTCTGCCCCGAAGAACTGACAAAGGATTATTTTACGTCCTTATCGTCAAATATATCGCCGCACTCGGGGCAGAACTTGGGAGGATTCTGAGGATCCTCGGGCTCCCAGCCGCACTTGTCGCATTTATAAAGAGGAGCGCCGTCGGGCTTCTTTGCGCCGCACTGTGTGCAGAATTTGCCCTTGTTTACTGCTCCGCAGGAACAGGTCCAGCCTGCGTTGGGGTTCTTTGCGCCGCATTCGGGGCAGAAGTTGCCTGTTGCTGTTGCGCCGCAGGTGCATTTCCAGCTGTCTGCCGCAGCCTGAGCTGCCTGCTGTGCCGCCTGCTGCTGCTGAACGCCTGCATTGTAGAAGCCCTGAGCTGCTGTGAAGCCGCCCATGCCGCCGCCTGTAGCCATGCCCATACCCATGAACGCATTGACTGCGCCGTTGGGATTGTTGGCCGCGCCTTCCATAGCCGCCGCTGTTGCGTCTGTCATTCGACCTGCCATCATGAACGGGTTGCCGCCGAGAGTAGCCGCGTCCTCAAGCTGGTTGATCTTCTTCATATCCTCCTCGGTGAGGGTGATGGGGTTAAGAGCAATTGAAGCAACGGTTATGCCTCTGTGCTCTGACCATGTGGAAGCAAGAGCGTTGTTGACAGCGTCCTTGAGCTCTTTTGTATGGCCGGGAATCTGAGCGGGGCGAAGCTCGAGCTCTGTAAGCTCGGCAAACGCGGGCTGGAGAGCGTCGATGAACTCTGTTTTAAGAGTGCTGTCGATTGTCTCTCTTTCATATTCCTGCTCAACATTACCCGCAACGTTTGTGTAGAAACGGATGGGGTCTGTAATCTTGTAGGTATAGATACCGTTGCATCTTACCTGAACGGTTCTGCTCATGTTGATTCTCTTGTTGACAACATCAAACATGAAGGGGTTGGGAGTGCCGAATTTATTATCGATAATCTCTTTGGTGTTGACATAATAAACACGCTGGTCCTTGCCTGTGTCGCCACCGTAGGTGAAACGTCTGCCGAGAGCCTTGAAGGTCTCTTTGGTGCTGTCGCCGAGGTTGCCAGTGAAGATGCTGGGCTCTGTTGAAGAATCCCAGATGAATTCACCGGGCTGAGCGCACATTTCAACAACCTTGCCCTGCTCAACGATGAGCATGCACTGACCGTCTGCAACAGCAATAGCTGAGCCGTTTGAAATGATATTGTCGTTGCCTCTTGTGTTTGATGAACGTGAACCGATGCGCTTCTGTCCTTTAATAACAAGTGTGTCGCTGCTCATTGAATCGCAATAGAAAAATTCTTTTCACTGATCAGCCAAAAGTCCGTTTAATGCGCCGAGTCCTGCTTGAATAAGTCCCATAAATAAAACTCCTTTCAGAATTCATGATTTACAATACGGGGGTCAGGGCAGCCGATGAATGGTACACATCACCCACGATAATATAAATATATCATATTATTTCGGAAAAGTCATCACTTTTTTTTAATGTTATTCAACAAAAATACTCTTTTTGAGCGGTTTTTTTCTTGTTTTTTCAAATTTCGTGTGATAAAATTGTCGTTAATATTTAATAAGATGCTCTGGAGAAAATTATGCTTGATTTTATTAACGCTCATCAGCAGCTTTTTGCAAACTTTTTCGGCTTTTCCGCAATTTTTGTTGTAATGATGATGTATCAGTTCAAAAAGCACAAAACTATACTGTGGCTAATGGTGCTGACCTCCGCGCTGTGGTGCTGTCATTTCGGCGTTCTCGGTCTGATTACCCCCGTTGCCATGAATCTCGTCAACACCGCAAGGAGCTTCGTTTTCAGCTTCCGCGACAGGAAATGGGCTCAGTCGTGGCTGATACCCGCCGCTTTCCTCGCGGCGTCGCTCATTCTTGTAATCGTAACATGGGAGAGCGCGTGGAGCATCCTGCCATGCATCGGCACATCGTTCGCCACCGTCGCCAACTGGCAGAAGGACACGAAAAAACTCAAAATTCTCACGATTCCCGTCTGCATCTCGTGGTTTATCTATAACACCGTGAGCCATTCATGGGCGGGTATGTGCAACGAAATCCTCGCGTTCTCTTCAATCATGGTTTCGCTTTACAGAATTCACAAGGCAGAAAAAAGCGGCTCGTCAATCAACGAGTCAAAGACGGATGATTGATAATTGTCTCTGCTGCAGAAGATAAAGATTGTGCGCATACCGTGATAAAAATCACCGCAAAACTTCCGCATCGTCCATACAATAACAAATTTTCAACCGTGATGCCCTGAATATAAAAACGGGCGATTGATAATCGCCCCTACCGACGGGGATAGACGACTATGAAAAAACGCGGGAGCGCAATGCGCTCCCCTACTCGTGAAGACGGTAGATTTTACGGAATTGGAATATCGGGACGCCGAGGATGTCGTCCCCTGCAAGCACGACTCAACAGCGAATTTACGGTAAACTTCAGATAGAACACATACCGTGATCAAAATCACCGCAAAACTTTCGCATCGTCCTCCAAATAATAGGTTTTTATCCAAGCTACCCCGAATATAAAAAAGGTACGGATTTCAAAGCGAAAACCGTACCTTTCTTTTATTGTTTATTTCAGTAAATTTCCTATGAAGTTCATTATGAACTGAATGGCATTCATAATGGCATCTATTGCCGCCTGCCACCACGCTGATGATGTAACCGTAACATTGCAGTTTGCTGTGTCGTTGCCCGCAACAGCCGTTATAACCGCTGTGCCTGTACCTACCGCTGTAACCTTGCCGTTTGCGTCAACAGTCGCAACCTTCGGATTGGATGAAACCCATGTAACGGTCTTGTTCGCCATAAGCTGAGCTGTTTCATTACTTTTGAGAGTAACCGCGAGCTTATCTATAATCAGCGCGTCAGATGACAGCTTCGGGATTGTCTGAGTCTCTTTCTTGCCGCAGCCTGTGCAGGTTCTCTGCTTCTCACCTGCGGAGGAAACTGTTGCAAGCTTTGTTGTAACCCATTCGCCGTAGGTATGACCTGTTGCGGGAATAGCCTCTGTGTAGCTGTCGCCGCAGGAGCAGGTGTATGTCTTTACGCCTGCTTTTTCGCAGGTCGCCGCTGTTGTGATTTTTGCGGAATATTTATGAGTGTGAACTGAAGATGACGATTTGATTGTAAGAGTGATTTCGTTGCTCTGTGTTTCGCCTGCTTCATTCTTGGCAAATACCGAAACAGTGTAAGTGCCTGCTGCCGCAAGACCTATAATCTTTGATGTTGATGTTGTTTCTGAGTTGACAAATGTAAGAATGCCCGCTTTGCAGAGAACTCTGTAGCTTTCCGCACCGGGAACATTCTGCCAGCTTATTGTGATAGCCTCGCCTTTGCCTGCGGTGGTTTTATCGGCACCGATAACAGGAGCGGCAGGCGCAACGGGCTTCGCGTCCTCAAGGCCTGTTACTCTGAGAACATAGTAGTTCATTCCGTTGGTGTGTGAATTAACGGGAAGATACTCGGTAACGCCCGTTCTTGAGTTAAGAGCTTCAACACAGTGGCCGTCGCTTGTGTAAATTGAAACGTGATTATACCATACAATAAGGTCGCCCGCCTGAGCGTTTGCCGTTGAACCGTTGCCGACAATCGTTCCGTATTTGCTCGGATTGTTCCAGAGGTCAGATGTGCTGTTGGGAATATAAATTCCGAAATGGTTGAAAACATAATATACAAAGCCTGAGCAGTCAAATGAACTCGGGCCTTTTGCGCCGCTGACATAGGGATAGCCTATAAATGTTCTCGCGTACGCAACCACATCGTTGCCTGTTGCCGCGTCTGCTTCAAGGTTAATGCCCGATATAGGAATAATTGCGACCGCAATTACTAAAGCCATTAAAAGTGCCGTGATTTTCTTAGAAAGTTTTTTCATAATCTCGCTCCTGAATAAACGTTGTAACCAATTGTAACATTTTTTAACCGTTTTGTCAACTTTTTGAATCAAATACGGCGATATATACCGTTTTTTAAAGCAAAGCAGGTGAATTTTATCTGTTTTATCTAAAGTAAAGCATAACAATTCATCTTAAATAGTCTGTTTGCGTTTTTTTGCTTTCGGCTCGGGAAGTTCTGAGCTGATACCCTCCAGAAGCTGTGCCATAAGGCTGTGATTTTCCACATCGTCAACCGCAAGCATGAGCGTTTTTGAGCCTTCGTATGGGTACGCCCTATCAGCGTCGGGAAGAAGCTGCTCAGACGCGGGGGTAATTTTCACAAGCAGACAGTTGTCGCATATATCCCCGACAACTTTTCCGTTATAATAAATTATGTATTCACCCATCATACGCCTTGAAGAAGCATTGCACGCAAGGCGGAGATTTTCCATCACATAATCGTGATATTCTTTTGATGTAGGCACAATATCACTCCGAAAATGTTTTATGCGGATTATATCGCTCAAAGGAGCGCCCACCTGCCGACGGGACAAATGAGCGCAAAAATGGAGCAGGGTACGGGAGTCGAACCCGCCTCTGAGGCTTGGGAAGCGCCTGTACTACCGATGTACTAACCCTGCGCAACACAGGGCTGTATTAAAACAGCCCTGAATTTCTGCCGATTATTTTTCAACTGCAGCCTGAATGCTCTGACGAGCCTTGCGGATTTCCGCAATATTAGCCGAAAGAACATCGTCGCTGTTTTTCATGATGTCGCTTACAAAGCGGGTTGTAACCTCGCGGAGGTTTGACGACCACTCGCTTGCGTTCTGCTTGACGGTCTCAGCCTTGAGAGTAGCGTCCTTAACAATAGCCGCGGCCTCGTCCTCAGCATTCTTGATGATTGTCTGAGCGTCCTTGGTGGCCTGTGAACGAACCTTGTCGGAATACTCCTGTGCAAGGCGCGCAACCTCAGTTGTGCTAACCATTCTGCGAGCCTGCTCTGTTGCGGCGGCGATGGTGGCTTTTGAGTTGGACTCCGCATTTGAAACGATGCCCTTTGCCTTCTCTTTAGCCGCACCGACGATTTCGTCCGCCTGCTTGTGAGCTGTTGAGGTGGTAACAGAAGCCTCTGTTGAAGCCTTCTTTAAAATGCTGTTATAATGCTCAACAATCTCCTGCGCTTTCTCGATTTCAACGGGAAGCTCAAGACGTACTTCACTGACATGCGTACGAATCGCGTCAACATCAACTGCGATTTTAGATGAAAAAGGTATGCTGGAACCGTTATCAAGCACTTCCTCAATTAAATCAAGAATCTCCTGTACGTTCATAATATTTCTTCCTTTCCCTTAATTCTTTTCACAATATCATCAGCGATTTCTGCGGGTACAAATCTTGTCATGTCAATATTTGCACCCAGTTCGCATATCTGTTTAACCAGACTTGACGAAAGATACATATGCTCCGCCTCGGCGGTGATGAAAACAGTCTCAACATCGGGGTTAAGCTGTTTGTTGGTGAGAGCCTGCTGGAACTCGTCCTCAAAATCAGAAACAGCGCGAAGCCCTTTGACAATTGCAACGGCTTTTTTCTCCCTCGCGTAGTCCGCAAGAAGCCCTCCCGAAACATCGACCTCAACATTATCAATGTCTTTGGTGCAGCGTTTTATAAGCTCCGCTCTCTCCTGCGCGTTAAAAAGGCCGACAGGCTTGCGGTAATTGACCATAACCACAACGATAACCCTGTCAAAAAGCTTTGACGCGCGGCGGATAACCGCAAGATGACCGTTTGTTATCGGGTCAAAGCTGCCGGGACAAATTGCTGTTCTCATTCTTCATCTTCCTTTTTGCGATAGACGGTAAGTGCCGTTTTGCCGTATTTGTATTCTCTGAATCTGGCAAATCCGTCAGCCTCATCAGGCATATCCTCCCCGAAAGGATGCTCGCAGATAATCACGCCGCCGTCGCTCATTCGCTGAGCAACAAGAGGAAGCGCGGACTGAAGCAGCCCTTTTGAATAAGGCGGGTCAAGAAAAGCAATATCAAAGGTTTCTTTTGAGGTTCTGATAAATGTCAGCGAATCTGCCTGAACAACAACCGCCTGAGACTTGAAGCCTGTTTTAAGGATGTTGCTTTTAATGCAGTGGATAGAATCCTTTGCGCTGTCAACAAAGGTCGCCTGAGACGCGCCTCTGCTGAGAGCCTCAATGCCGAGCTGACCCGAGCCTGCAAAAAGGTCGAGCACTCTCCTGCCCTCAATCTCAAACTGAATGATGCTGAACATTGCCTCCTTGACTCTGTCAGTCGTGGGGCGTACATCTTCACCGGGTAAGGTTTCAAGAACTCTGCCGCGTGCTGTACCCGTAATAACTCTCATATTTTCCTCCGATAAGTCTTTCTCACGGTATTATTACACATTTTTGCCCCTGTTGTCAATCTGTTTTATGAAAATGGTCATAAATTTTATTCGCAATTGCCGTATTTATGCCCTCTGCACGGCAAAGTTCCTCCACAGAAGCGTTTTTTACGGCGGTCAAAGTCTTGAATTCTTTTAAAAGAGCCTTGCTTTTCTTTTCGCCGATTCCGTCAATTTCTGTAAGCGAAACGGAAAGAGACGACTTTTTATGCTTCGTTCTGTGATATGAAACGGCGTAGCGGTGAACCTCCTCCTGAATGGTGGAGACAAGCGTGAACGCCTGCCGCTTTGAGTTTATGGCAATCTCGCCGCCGTCGGAGGCTATGGCTCGGGTTCTGTGAGATGAATCCTTGACCATGCCGAAAACGGGAATATCATAGCCGAACGCCTCAACAATCGGCTTGACCGCGTTGACCTGACCGATACCGCCGTCGAGCAGAATAAGGTCGGGCAGAGCACCGAAGCCCTCGCCCTCGTCGGCGTGAAGCTGATACTCGTTAAACCGCCTTGAAATGACCTCCGCCATTGAGCCGTAGTCGTCCTGCCCCGTGAAGCCTTTTATGCTGAATCGGCGGTAGGATTTTTTATAGGGCTGACCGTTTCTGAAAACGACCATTCCCGCAACATTATCGCTGCCCATGGTGTGGGATATATCGTATGACTCTATAAGCACGGGCGGTTTTTCAAGTCCGAGAAGTTTGGAAAGCTCATCAAGCGCGGCGGTGATTCCGCCCATTCTGCCCATGCTCTGCGCGAGCTTTTCGGCGGCATTATTTCGGCACATCTGAACAGTCTCGGCGTTTTTGCCTTTCTGCGGAATGATTATTTCGACCTTTCTGCCTGCCGTTCTGCTCAGCCACTCCGTAAGAAGCTCGGTGTCCTCCGCTTCACCGTCAAGGAAAATCAGCGACGGAATATGCGCGCCGTCGGCGTAAAATCTTGTTATCAGCTCAGCTCTCGCCGAGGGGAGCGACTCAAGAAACGGCAGAATGAAATATTTACTCTCTCTGAGCCTGCCCGAGTCAAATCTCAGTATGCACAGACAGGACTTGTCCTCCGTCTGAGACAGGGCGAAAAAGTCCTTCGGGCGGTTGTCTGTTCCGACAACCTTCTGACGCTCGGCGGTTTTCTCTATGGAGCGGATTCTGTCTCTGAGCTTCGCCGCTTTTTCAAAGTCAAGCCTTTCAGCCGCCTGTTCCATTTCATTTTTCAATTCTTTGAGTATTTCGCCGCTGTCGCCCTGTAAAAATTTCAGCGCGCCGCTGACTGCCTCGTTATACTCCTCACAGCTCACCTTGCCGCTGCACGGAGCCATGCACTGCTTGATGAAATAATTGAGACACGGGCGGCTTTTGCCGATTTCTTTTGGAAAGCTCTTGCCGCACGACGGAAGCTGAAAGATTTTCAGAGCTTCATCAACGGAGTTTTTGACGCTGAACGAGCCTGTGTAGGGGCCGATATATTTCGCGTCATCGTCGCTTTTCTGAAGCACGGCAGAAATTTTGGGCCATTTGCCCTTTGTAACTCTTATATAGCTGTAGCCCTTGTCGTCCTTTAAAAGAATGTTGTATTTCGGGCTGTGCTGTTTGATGAGACTGCACTCCAGCACAAGCGCCTCAAACTCGCTGTCGGTGAGAATGTAGTCAAAATCGTTGACATTCTCGACCATTTTTTTAACCTTCGGGGTGTGATTATTCTGCGAACCGAAATAAGAGCTGACTCTGTTTTTGAGTGCCTTTGCCTTGCCGACATATATTATTTCATTTTTCTTGTCTTTCATAAGATAAACGCCCGGAGTTTTGGGCAGAGCCATGGATTTTTTCCTTAATTCCTTGAGTTCCAAATAATCACCTCTTTAAATTGCGTTATAAAAGATAAAAAGTATGGAAATTCAGCCTGATTATAAAAATCTCCTTAAACTCCATACTTTGTTTATTTATTTTGTTTTGCTCCGCGCCCGAAAGCGCGAACGATGATATTACTCAGCGAAACCTGAGCTTACCAGCTTAACAAGCTCGTTGACAGCCTGTTCCTCGTCTGCGCCGCCTGCGATAATCTTTATCTGTGTTCCGCCCATGATGCCGAGTGAAAGCACGCCGAGAAGGCTCTTTGCGTTTACTCGTCTTTCTTCCTTCTCAACCCAGATGGAAGATTTGAACTCATTGGCTTTCTGGATAAAAAATGTTGCGGGACGGGCATGAAGTCCTACCTGATTCTGAATTGTTACATCTTTAACGTACATATCTTTGTCTCCATTCGCTAAAAGGTTCTTTGTTCATTTCCTGCTAATATATATTATATCACAAAACCTGTCTCCGTCAACGAAAAGAAATGCTATTTTGAAATATTCGTAGTGATTTCCAAATGTGGCTTTTTCAAAGTCTTGCGGTTTGTGCACTTTAACAATAAAAATTTATCCATTTATTGCACATTTACTATTTTTCATTATCATTTTGCAATGAGTCAAGGAATTTTCTGTCGTTTTTGTCAATATCCGCCAACCGGAGCATATCGGGACGCCTTTTGTATGTACGCTCAAGAGACTGCTGCCTGCGCCATTTGTCGATATTGGCGTGATGCCCCGAAAGAAGCACCTGCGGCACCTCTCTGCCGCGCCACTCAACAGGGCGTGTATATTGAGGATACTCAAGCAGGTGGGAATAATGACTCTCCTGCTGAAAAGCATCGTCATTTGCAAGGACGCCCGGCAGCATTCTTGAAATGCTGTCTGCAAGTATAAGCGCGGGAAGCTCGCCGCCCGTGAGCACATAGTCGCCTATTGAGATTTCCTCATCGACAATTTCATCAATAACGCGCTGGTCAACGCCCTCGTAATGACCGCAGAGAATGGCAATATTCTGCTCTCCCGAAAGCTCTTTCACCTTCTGCTGGTCAAGCACCTTGCCCTGCGGAGACATGTAAATGAGCTTCGGTCTTTTGCCGAGCTTTTCGCAAAGAGCCTGAAAGCAGTCATAAATCGGCTGAGTCTGCATTATCATACCCGTGCCGCCGCCATAGGGAGCGTCATCGACACGGCCGTGCTTGTCGAGAGTGTAGTCTCTTATATTCACGCAGTTAATCTCGACAAAGCCGTTTTCTCTTGCCCTGCCGATAATGCTTTTGCTCAGAACGCTATTACACATTTCGGGGAAAAGGGTTAATATATCAATCCTCATCTTCAAAAATCCCTTTCAGCGGTCTGATTTTTATTATCCCCTGCTTAACATCAACGCTGTCAACAACATCGGGAATCGCGGGAATGAGATACTCTTTGCCGTCCCTTGTGATGTGCCATACATCATTCGCGCCCGTCTCGCTGACATCGGTGAGAATTCCGTAGGTTTTGTCCTCATCGTCAGCGTCAATAACCGTGCAGTCGCAAAGCTCCGCTATGAAATAAGAGCCTTCCGCGATTTTCGCGTCGCTTCTCTTCATGAAAAGAACCTTGTTTCTCATCGCCGCGGCGGCTTCGACAGTTTCAACGCCGTCGAGCTTTAAAAGCGCGACATTGCCGTGAGGACGGCAGGCGGTAACCTTAACGCTGCTCTGACCGTTTTTATCGTAATATAAAGTTTTGAACTGTTTTATAAACTCGGGGCTGTCGCACCAGGGATTCACGCGAACCTCGCCGCGCACACCGTGAGTGCCGACTATCTGCCCGACTTCAAGATATTCTTTAATCATAAACCCACCTTTTTTCCGATAAACGATTTTATCTTTTCCCCGTCATTATACCCTTTTTTATAGAGCATATCAAGGCTTTGTGCGTTCTTTGAAAGAGTTGTTATTCCGCAGCAGTCGTCGGGAGCGACAATAAGGCATCTGCCCTCTTTCTGAAGCTCCAGAGCATAGCTGACCGATTTATTATAAGCGTTTGCTCTTTCAGCGAGCTTCTTTGAAATCGCGGGATTTCTCCTTTTCATAAGCATCGCCGCCTTTGCGTCCGCGCCTGCCTTTTTCTTTTCATTCACAGGTCGCGTGAGGATAAGAACGATTTTATCACAGCCGAGATCAATCGCTCTTTCAACAGGCACAGGATCAGCTATTCCGCCGTCATAATATTTTCTGCCGTTTATGTCAAACGGCTTGCACACAATCGGTATGCACGACGACGCACCTAAAATCCTGTAATTATCCTGAGAAATATTATCTTTTGTGAAATAAACAGGCTCGGCGGTTTTCGCGTCGGTTGAAACAACATTATAAATTCCGCCGTAATCTCTTATGTTTTCGTAGTTTATCGGATTTTCTCCGCCCGAATTTGTCAGAGTGCCGTAGATATAATCAAGCCCTATGTAAGAGCCTGTTTTAATGAGGCTCTGAAAGCTCATGTACTCTTTTCTGAAAGAATAATCGTGATAAAAAAGATAGTTGCGCCCTTTCTGACGGGCAAGAAACGAAGCTGTGTTCGCGCTGCCTGCCGAAACGCCTATGCAGCAGTCAAAATACACATCATCGTCAAGGCAGCGGTCAAAAACTCCCGCACCGTAAATTCCGCGAAGTCCTCCGCCGACATCAATTACGCCTGTCATAACTCACCTCATAATGCAAAAACGGGAGCTGCACAGCAACTCCCTTCCTGTTGATTACTCTATCTCAACGGAGATTTTTTCATCGTTTCTGCTTGCGGCTGAACGCATAACTACTCTGATAGCTTTTGCAATTCTGCCCTGTTTGCCGATTACTCTGCCCATATCCTCCTGAGCTACATTGAGGTGATAGACTGTAACACCCTCGCTGTCAGGCTCATCAACTGTAACATTTACAGCGTCGGGATTGCTTACGAGACCCTGAGCAATCAGAAGCAATAATTCTTTCATTGCAAAATCCCTCTCAAATTATTTAACGATGCCGCTCTTTTTAAGAAGAACCTTAACTGTATCTGTGGGCTGTGCGCCGTTAGCAATCCACTTCTGTGCTGCTTCTGCGTCAATCTTGATCTGATCTTCTTCCTTCATGGGATCATATGTGCCGATTTCTTCGATAAATCTGCCGTCACGGGGATATCTTGAATCTGCTACAACTACACGATAGAAAGGTGCTTTCTTTGCGCCCATACGGCGCAGTCTGATTTTAACTGCCATTTTTGTTTCCTCCAAAATATAATAAATAAATTTGTTTATATATCCATCACGCAATGCGTAAGTATATCCTGCCAAGCGTGTTGAATTAGATATTAAAGCCCTTGAGCTGTGAAATGTCAGGTCTGCCTCTCCTGCGTTTCTTCTTGCCTGCCGAGTTCATCTGCTTGAACATCTTCTGCATCTGCTTATGCTGAGAAAGCAGCTTGTTGACAGCCTCAACATCTCTGCCGCAGCCTGCGGCGATTCTCCTCTTTCTTGAGGGGTTGATGATTTCGGGATGTTCCCTTTCCTGCGGAGTCATTGATGAAATTATCGCCTTGATTTTGTCAAACGCGGTTTCGTCAATATCCACATCCTTAATCTGCTTGCCGAGACCGGGGATAAGCGCGAGGGTATCTTTGATAGAGCCGAGACGCTTTATCTGGTCAATCTGGTCAACAAGGTCGTTAAGGTCAAATTTGTTCTGCTTGAGCTTCTTTTCAAGCTCCAGCGCTTTCTTTTCGTCAAGAGCCATTTCGGCCTTTTCGATAAGAGAAAGAACGTCGCCCATGCCGAGGATTCTCGACGCCATTCTGTCGGGATGGAAAATGTCGAGGTCGCCGAGCTTTTCACCGATACCGATGAACTTTATCGGCTTACCCGTAACAGCTCTGATTGAAAGAGCCGCACCGCCTCTGGTATCACCGTCGAGCTTTGTGAGCACAACGCCGTCAATGCCGAGGGCGTCATCAAATGTTTTGGCAACATTTACCGCGTCCTGGCCTGTCATAGCGTCAACAACAAAGAGAATCTCGTGAGGATGAACCGTTGATTTTATGTTTTTAAGCTCCTCCATAAGAACCTCGTCAATATGGAGACGGCCTGCGGTGTCAAGGAAAACATAATCGTAACCCTGGTCCTTGGCGAGCTTTATGGCCTCCTGCGCGATAATCACGGGGTCGGTCTGTCCCATTTCAAAAACGGGGACGCCTGCCTGCTCACCGACAACCTGAAGCTGCTTGATAGCCGCGGGACGGTAAATATCGCACGCCGCAAGGAGAGGTCTATGCCCCTGACCTTTGAGCATCATTGCGATTTTAGCGGTGTGGGTTGTTTTACCTGAGCCCTGGAGACCGCACATCATAACCACCGTGGGCGGATGATTTGCGATTGCAAGGCGGGATTTTGTGCCGCCCATAAGCTCTGTGAGCTCTTCGTTTACGATTTTAATAACCATCTGCGCGGGGGTAAGGCTTTCCATAACCTTTTCGCCCACAGCGCGCTCGGTAACTGTTTTTGTGAAATCCTTGGCAACCTTGTAGTTTACGTCAGCTTCGAGCAAGGCCATTCTGACCTCGCGCATAGCGTCCTTAACATCGGCCTCAGTAAGAGAGCCCTTGCTTTTCAGTCGCTGAAAGGCTGACTCCAGTCTGTCTGAAAGACCTTCAAATGCCATAAATTCACCACCATGGTTGCAATATTATTCCATTATAAGTGTAGCGGCGACTGCCTTTATCTTTGCCGTGCAGTCGTTGATCTCTCTTGAAAGCTCATGGGTGCGGTTGTATTCGCCTATCTCATCCGCATACTCCATGATTTCCTCAAGTCCGCTTTTCATGCTTTCAAATCTTGCGACAAGCCCCAGCTTGTTTTCCATGTCGTAGAGCTGAGCCTCCGCGCGCTTGATGGCGTCCCGCACTCCCTGGCGGGTTATGCCCTCGTTGGCGGCAATCTCTGAAAGTGAAAGATCATCGTTATAATAGTAGCTTAAAAAGGAGTGCTGTTTTTCAGTAAGCATATCGCCGTATAAGTCTATAAGCATGATAAGGTCAAGATTCTTAGCCGTAAAACGCACCTCCCGAAACAAAGCCTGCCTGTAAAGTATTAAATCTTTACAGGCAGTTATTATACAGTATAAATCCCCGTATGTCAAGAGGAATTTTCACTCTTTTTTTTGCGCCTTTTGCACACCGTGATGTCAATAAAATGTCAATTAGTTGTCAAGGCTTTGTTCATATACCATATATAGCGTTTGGCCTTAAAAAATCACTGCATTTTCGCTGATATATTGTGTAAAAGGCTGTGCAAAAGTTTTTTAAAAATATATTTTTCACCCGTTTTCCGAGAGGGATTTCGCTCTTTTTCTTATTTTATGCACATTCACCAGGAAATAACCGAACGCGAGCACTCCGCCCGCAAGAAGCAGAAGCGAACGAGCGAGGCTCACCTGCTGGGAGCCGATTGTGATTCTGTCCCCGTGAAGATTTATCGCGGTGAAAACAGCACCGAGAGCCATAACGATAAAGCCGATAAGTCCCACGGGCAGGAACGCGCCCTTGAGCTGCTGAAAAAGATATGTTTTTCTGATTTTCTCCGACGCGAATTTGTCTTTTTTTGAAATCAGCTTTGCTCCCGCAAGCTCGGCATTGTAGCCGACGAAAATAACATCCTCGTGGAGCGTTTCGATGCCTTTTATATCCTGAAGCAAAGTCAGCGATGCCTTTGAGGAGTTGACATCGAAAGAAACGGAAGCGTCAAGCTGAACATGACTTCCGGGCTTCGAGTCTTTCTCTTTTATTGCTGCAAGTCCCTGCGGAGCTTCCGAATCGGGGATATTCTCTTTCGGAATTCTTTTGCGGTGGATTTTCAGCTTGTGCTCGCCCTTGCTTTTATTTTCAAAAAGCGCGGCTTCACCGTCGGCAAGCTCTTTTTCCTCACCGTCAAGGCAGATTATCACATCGTCGTCAGATTTATTTTCAATTCTTATCGCAGGCATAGTTATCCTTCCCGAAAAAACGAGCCGCTTTTTTAAGAGCGGCTCTGAAATTTAAGATTTTACTCAGCGAACTGTAACTGTTCCGTCTTCGTCAACGTCGATTGCCATTCCGTCCTTAACATAGTCAAGGAATTCCTGACCGAGGCAGTCAACAACGGGCATGGGGCTTTCTGACCATACCGCGCTGAGAGCCGCGCCTGCCGCCGCGAGAGAGTCAATATGCTCTGAGAAAAGGAGGCATGAGGGGCACTTGCCGAGAACGTTTGCGCAGTAAAGAATCATACCGCCTGTGGTTGAGCCGATTGTCTGCGGAAGGCAGAGAGCCTTGTTGAGCATGGGCTTCTGATAGAGGTCCTTGTTGTTCTGGTCATCACATTCGGTCTGCTTATACTTGCTGCCGATAATGGGAAGATCACCGAACTGGAGAGCGCCCTGGAAAGAGGCAAGTGTGTTGAATCCGCCGTGAGAAACAAGTGCGGGAGCAGTGCATTTGCCCGCTACTACGGGACGACCTTTAAACTGTTTCATATTACTTTACCTCCTTTGTGATTATTGAAAGAATCTCATCACTTGTGTAATAGCGTGATGTTGTGTATGTTCTGAGCTTATTGGAGTTTGTGATAACCGCCATTGACTTTGCAAGGGGATTATTCATATACATAAGCGGGCAGATGTAGCTGAGAACAACGCCTGTTGCCTTGAGCTTCTGAGCGTAGGGAGTCTCGTTGAACTTATCGATAACTCCGGGAGCCGCTGTGAATACTGTGGGAACAGAAACCTTCTTGAGGCCGTTAGCCTTAAGACCGTCAGCAACATTATTTGTCCACTCAACAAGCTGATTGAATGAAAGATGGGGGCAGCCTACGAAGCAGAGCTTGGGAGCTGCGTTCTTATCTTTCCACATAACGGGATAATTATTTTTAACTCTTTCAAGTTCGGCGTCGTCGATAACATAAGTCTTCGCGCCGTCAACAACAAGAGCTTCGCCCTGTTCAACTGCTTCGGGAGTAAGATTTTCGATGTGATAAAGACCAACAGCACCGTTTGAAGCTGTAGCCGCGCCGAAATCCTTAAGGTAAGCGCAGGTGTCGCCGTCAAGCTCTGTGCCGAGCCACTTATCAAGGCCCTTGATAAAGGGAACATCTTCCATAACCTTCATGCCGATAGCCGAGCCGAGAATCTGAGCCTCGGGTTTCTTTGAGGTCTTAACCTCAACAACCCATGTTGCTTTTCTGCCTTCGTCAGTGAGAAGCCCGAAATAAGGAACGCAGCCTACGATTGAGCCGAAGAGCTCAATGATGCCTGAGTTGCGGTTGCACTTCGCGCCGAGAACGGAGTTGGCATAAACAACAGCTGAGGACTCTGCCCATGAAAGAACCTCACCCTTGTTGGGCTTGTTGCCTACTTCGTCCATGTAGCAGGTGCAGGTGTAAGCGTTCTTGTCAACAAGGCCGAGCTTTTCAAGCTGAGCGTCATATTTATCCTGAACGGAATACATGAACTTGTTGAATACAAAGTTCTTAAGGAAATCTGAGGGAACATTGGGGTCGAGGGGCTTGGGGTCAACAGAGAATTTCTGAGCGGAAATTGCGCCGCCGTTGATAAGGGTATCCATAAGGTCGTGAACAGGTTTCATAACCTTAAGACCGAAGCTTGTAACAAGATGACCTTTTTCGCTTGTAACAGGAACCATTTTCTCAGCGTTGAAAGCGTCGCCGTAAAGAACAAGGGTTTTCATAACCTTTGCCATGGTTTCGCCCTTTGAGCCGTTGAGAATTGCCGCCTGCTCATCTGTCAGCTTCATTTTATAATTGAAGTTTTCATTCATGGGGAATTCCTCCTTTAAAAATATCAAATCCGATGTTTATTGTTAAAAGATAAACATATCAAGATAATTATACACAACAGTTAAAATATATTCAAGTAGTTTAAAAAATTTTGTCGAGGAATATTTAAAAGAAAAACCTCCGCGCACAAACGGGAGGTTAAAGAGTTTTAAGAAGCTCAAGAAAAATATTCTGCTGAGCGGAGTTAAGCTTGCTCCACTGCTTTATAAGCTCAGCCTGCTGAGGGGTAAGGCTTACGGATTCCGTTCCGTCATAATCGAAAAACTGCGGCATTGTTATATTGTATGCTTTGCAGATTTTTTCAAGAGACGGCACCGACGGACAGACGCCTTTTCTGAACCATGATGAAATTGTGGTCTGTGCAATCCCCGATTCCTCGGATATGCGGTATTCGCTCCAGCCTCTTTCC
The DNA here is from genome assembly GCA_045640865.1 of Acutalibacteraceae bacterium. Lineage (GTDB taxonomy): Bacteria > Bacillota > Clostridia > Oscillospirales > Acutalibacteraceae > CAG-488. The sequence goes on from JAZUFU010000113.1 coordinate 86,061, forward strand.
ATTCTGAGTTGCAAAATGCGTTCAAGAACAGTCATTCAATCATCACCTCTATCGTAAATTATATACGAAATGATGTTGACAAATAATAATCTTTATAGTACTATTATTACGATTTTTGTCAGTATTGAGGTCAAAAAAATATGCTGTTCAACTCATACATATTTATATTACTTTTTTTACCGCTGGCCTTATGCGGATATTATCTGTTTAATAAAATAGGATATAACAGCATGAGCAAGGTCTGGCTTCTCGGATTTTCACTGTGGTTTTACGGTTACTTTAATATAAAGTACCTTCCCGTTATCATTATAAGCATAGTGCTGAACTACTGCTCTGACATGTTTTTCCGCAAATCTGAAAACAACCTGTTAAAAAAGCTGCTTTTTACAGCAGACCTTGTATTGAACATAGGCTGTCTGTTTATTTTTAAATACCTCGGCTTTTTAACAGAAACCGTAAACAGCATTTTTTCAACGGATTTCTTCGTCCTTAAAATTGTTCTTCCTTTGGGAATAAGCTTCTTTACATTCCAGCAGCTTTCGTTTGTCATTGATTCCTATAAAGGCGATGTACCTGAATACAATTTTATTGATTACGCGTTGTTTGTCTCGTTTTTTCCTCAGCTAATTGCAGGTCCCATTGTTCTTCATGACGAAATAATTCCGCAGTTTAATAACAAAAATAATCAAGTATTCAACCCTGAAAACTTTGCAAAAGGTCTGTACGCGTTTGCTTTCGGTCTGTCAAAAAAGGTTCTTGTTGCGGACACAATGGGTAACGCTGTCAACCTTGCATTTAACGATACAGACTATTTTCTCAATACTACCAACGGCATCATTATAATGCTTGCATACACATTACAGATTTATTTTGACTTCAGCGGATACTGCGATATGTCAACAGGTCTTGGACTTATGTTCAGTATAAAAATCCCGATGAATTTCAATTCACCATACAGATCGCTGGATATAATTGATTTCTGGAAAAAATGGCATATCACCTTAACCAGATTTTTCACAAAATATCTGTATATTCCTCTTGGCGGTAATAGAAAAGGAAAAGTCAGAACATATACAAACAATTTTATTACATTCCTTGCCAGCGGAATATGGCATGGAGCAAACTGGACCTTCATTTTGTGGGGTTCCATTCACGGTGCGGGTATTGTTCTGAATAAAATGTTTAAATCAAAGACAGATAAAATTCCAAAAATAATCCGCTGGTTTGCAACCTTTGTTTTTATAAACATTACATGGCTGTTATTCAGAGCAGACAGCGTTCATCAGTTTTTATTTATTATGAAGCGGCTGCTGTCTTTAAACTTTCAGCCGATAAGTGACGAAATAATCGAAGCTTTTATCAGTAACAATTTATTATTTATTTTTAACGGCATAGGATTTAACGGTATAAAACTTATATTCGTTCTGCTGATACTTGTTCTGGTTCTTTACGCGTCTGTGTTTATGAAAAATACATCAGAAAGGCTCGAAACCTTCAAGCCTGATAAAAAAAGACTTATTGTTTCATCAGCTCTGATATTTTTCAGCATAATTTCTTTTTCCGGTATATCAACATTTCTCTACTTCAATTTTTAGAAGGTATTTGTATGAATATTTTTAAAAAATGGATAGTTGCTTTTGTTTCGATATTGCTGACCGCTCTCATTTTTGTTTCGTTATCGATTATTATTATTGATCCGGTTTTCTTTTACCACAAACCTTTAAAGGCTTTCAATTACTACTATGACGATTCATTTTATCAGGGCGCGGGAATTATCAAAAATTTCGACTACGAAACTCTGATAACAGGCACATCTCTTGTTCAGAACATGAAGCCTTCCACCGTAAAAGAATTAACTCACGGAGAAGCTGTCAAAGTCCCTTTTTACGGAAAAGGCACAGAAACCATATGCAACGCTGTGGAAATGGCGGTTAAAAACCAACCCGAGCTTAAAAATGTTATTATAAACATTGATACAAGTCTGTTAATCGCTGAAAATGAGGATTCAGCTGATTATCCCTCATATTTATATGACAAAAACAAACTCAATGATGTAAATTATTTTCTTAACAAAGATGTTTTTTTTGAAAAGTGTTTTTCTGTAATTAAAAACAGGCAGGAAATCGAATCAATGGATACCGCTTTCTCCAGCGAAAAGCAGTTTTATTTTGCCGAATTTGTTTCAAAAAGCAAAGTAATAGAACTTCCGGATAAAGACGAAAACATTTTTTACAACAAGATAAATAAAAACCTGAATATTATAGAAAACCTTATTTCAAAAAATCCGAGCCTGAATTTTTATTTTTTCATACCTCCGCGAAACATTCTGTATCTGAAAGCTTCTGCCGAAAACGATCAGCTCAGCTGTGATATAAACGCGTATAAAATAATTTACGAAAGGCTTTCAAAATACGATAATGTAAGCATCAGTTTTTTTCAGAACGAGGTTGACATAATCGGAAACTTATACAACTACTGTGACGGAATACATTTCTCCTCCCGCATTTCCGATTTTATCGTCAGAGGTATTTTCAGCGACAGCCAAAAGCTTACTGATGAAAATTATATATCTGAGCTGGAAAACATAAGCAGAGTTTACAGCGAGTTTGATTACTCCGTATTTTCCCCGGAGCGTTTCCCGTTCAAAAACGAAACCGACATAAAAAATTATGCTGATATGATCAGCGGTAATATCATAATTGTGAATTGCGGCAAAAACTTTATCCCATCTGACGAAGTATCCGCATCTTTGAATCAACTCGGAATTGATGTTTCGGATTTTCGTAATATTAACGGAGTTTATTTTAACGGCAAAAGATTTTCCGCAGATAAACTCGGCTGCACTATGGAAAACAACTCCGTTTTTATAGACGGAATCGATTACTCTCTGCAGCTTGAGGACGGAATAAATATCGTTGTGTATAACTCCGCGTTAAAGCGCGTTGTGGACAGTGCAAACATTAGCAACAAAGAAGTTGTCCACGAAAGAAACATCAGAAAATAGTATCATACTATGAATATCAAACAGGCGGCTCACGGGCTGCCTGTTTTCTGTTGCAATTTGGCGTCTATTGTGATACTATTACCCCAAGGAGGAGATTTTATGAAAAAAATATTAAGTCTTTTACTCGCTGTTATCATTCTCACTGGCTCGCTTGTTCTCGGCGTATCTGCCGCACAGGGCGAAACCGTCTTTGCCGGCGGCGGTGCGAAATGCACCATAACCGTTCCTGCCAACTGCAAAGATACGGAAAAATATGCGGCAAAAACCTTACAGAAATATATAAAGGAAATCACGGGCGAGGAGCTTTCGATTTTCACTTCGTCTGACGCGTCCAAAGGCAAAACGATTTATATTTCCACCGCCGACGACGGTGAAAGCGGAAGCTACACTATCAAAGCCGACGGAAACACGCTTTACATCACGGGCTCGGGCAGCCGCGGACCGATTTACGGCGTTTTCGGTTTTCTTGAGAAATACTGCGACTGCCGCTGGTACACCGAAGATGTAAGCGTTATCCCGAAAGCGGAAACAGTAAGTATTCCCGACGGTGAAGAGTACAATTACACACCGTTTTTTGAAAGCACCGAAACCGACTGGTCAAGCCCCAGAGACGCGGAATTTTCTCTTGCGAACGGTCTTTCGGGCGGCACTTACCGCTCCCTTTCAGCGGAGCAGGGCGGCACGGTAAATTATCTTTCAAACCTTGCCCACACGCTCACGGCTCAGTTCTGCTCAAAGGACAAATATTTTGAAGAGCATCCCGAATATTTCGCGCTCAGAAAAGGCGAAAGAATCCCCGACCAGCTCTGCCTTACAAATCCCGATGTGCTGAAAATCGTAACACAGGAGGTACTCGACCTCATAAAAGCAAAGCACGACCCCTCGCAGGCTTTGCAGATTGTTTCGCTCACGCAGGCGGACAATCAGAACTACTGCACCTGCGACAAATGCGCCGCGCTCGACAAGGCAAACGGCTCGCAGGCAGGCACAATGGTAACATTCGCAAACGCCGTTGCCCGTGAGGTCAAAAAGGCAGGCTACGACAACATCGGCATTGACACATTCGCTTATCAATATACACGCCATACCCCGACAAATGTCGTTCCCGAGGACAATGTTATTATCAGAATCTGCTCCATTGAGTGCTGCTTCGGTCATGCGCTCAACGACCCGAAGTGCAAGGAAAATGTAAAATTCATGGAAGACCTTGAGGGCTGGAGCAAAATCTGCAAGAGAATTCACATCTGGGATTACGCCACGAACTACAGCTACACGGCAAATATTTTCCCGAATTTCGGCGTGCTTCAGGCTAATATGCAGATGTTCTATGAGCACAATGTAAAGGGAATTTATGTTGAGGGCGACTACTACATGAACGAATGCGATGCTGAGTTCGGCGACCTGCGCGCGTATCTTATTTCAAAGCTCATGCAGAACCCGTACATGGATTATGACGCGGAAATGAACGGCTTCCTTGAAGCATACTACGGCAAGGGCTGGGAAAATATCAGAGAATTCATCGACATAACCACTAAACGCGCCGCAACAGGCATCACTCACATGGGAATCACTCAGAAGCCCGAGAAATCCCTGCCCGGCATCACCTGCAAGGAGATTAAACGCTGTGATGAGCTTTGGGCAAGCGCCGAAGCCGCGGCAGAGAATGAAACATATCTCAGCAGAATTCAGCGCTCCGAGCTTTGCTGGAGATTTTGGAAATGCTGCAACAGAAAGCAGGAATTTTCCGTTCTGCGCCCGCTCAACGCCCGCATGACCGAAAGAGAAACGCTCTATAATGACATTCAGTCCTTCGGACTTCGCCGCCTCGGTGAATATGCTTCGAGAGTAATCTCCGACTGCAAGTCGCTTTATCTGCTCCGCCCCGCAACGAAATGGGTAACTCTTTTTGATGAAAACTACTGGGATTTCTTAGAGCCGTATGTAGTAAGCTTTTATGAAAAAATCGTTGAGCTTTTCGGATGGCTGGCGAAATAATATAAAAGGGTTGTCGCATTCAGATGCAGAAAGCGTTTTCTTCGTCCCGAAGCTGTATGTGATACTGCGAGGGCGAAAAAACGCTTAGAAAAGTAAAACAATTTCAACTGAATTATCATAAAAAATCAGCAATTCTGAAATTTCGGATTTATTTTCCGTCATCTCAGAATTGCTATTTCTTTTTTGTATTTTGCTTTTCGGTCTGCGCTAAATGCGGCAAATCCCTTTATTTTTCAATTGTGCTGTTGCGTACCTGCTCGTGAGTGAATGTGCCGTCTTCCTTAATCATCAGCTTTGTGTAGCCTTGGAGCCAGTCCTTTTCTTCATAGCCGAACTTGCTCGCGGTGGTGTATGAGCCGTAGCCCGACGCCTCAATGTAGCTGAGCGTTACGCCGTCAAGCTCAAGCGCAAAGTTGTTCACATGGTCATGACCGAAGAAAACCCAGTCCGTACTGCCGAGAGTTTTGATTGCGTCAAAAAGTCCGCTGTCAAAGCACGACGCGCATACTCCCTCAAGCTTTCCGCCGTAAAGATATTCGCCGCTTTCCGCCGCTTCTCTCATCTGATAAATCGGAATGTGCATCACAAGCACGGATTTTGAAGCACCGTATTTCGATTCATTTTCCTTAACCTTGTCAGAATACCACTTGACCTGGCTGTCCTTTACGCCGTCATATTCCGAGCGTCCGTCAGTCGCGGTGCCGTATTTTTCCATATCCGCCTTTGAAGCGTCAGAGCCCGAATCGAGGAAATAGAAAGTCTTTTTTAGGCTGCCGTCAGCGTTGAGAATATTCACGCAGTAGTTACCGTTGCCCCACACACCGTCAAGCCCCTGACGCATAAGGCAATGGTCATAAGACGAGAAGATTTTAACATTTTTCTTTCTCGAAATTGCAAGTGCCGAGCCCTCGTGATTGCCGAGAACAGCCGCCCAGTAAACGCCGAGCTGCTCAAAAATTTCGCAGAGCTGCTTTGCCCTTTTTCTGTTAAGCCCCGAGGTGATTGTGTCGCCGCCGAAGATAACAAAATCGGGCTTCTCGCGCTGAACATTTGAAATGATTTTTTCAACTGTAACGGACGAGGTTTTGTTCTTGCCGTCGAGATGAATGTCGGTGAACATCAGCACCTTGAAATCATCATTTGACTTTGTTCTGATTGTCGCTGAATCATCCTCTTTCAGAACATAGTCGATATTTGTGCCGACGCTTTCGATTGAGGAAATGTCCATGAACAGCGGCTGAGGTATGCCGATTGACTCGCCGATACCGCCGAAAAACGCCGCCACCGCCATGAAAAACGCCATGATTTTCTGTAACATAATTATCTCTCCTTTAATTTATATCAAATGAAAAAATACGCATGGTTTCGCCGCCGCTGTTTGCTTCGTTCATTTTTATTCCGACGTTGGTGAACTCACCGTGTATTTTTATTTTAACAAGTCTTTTTGCGTTCCCGTTTTCGCAGAGAACAGTTACTTTTTCTCCGTCAGCCTTTACGGCATAGACAGTAAAACTTTTGCAGAGCGTTGACGGAAGACGCATAACGGGCGAATCGGGAAGAAGATTGCACCGTGTCATGTGCGTTCTTTCGCACCTGTCGCCCGGCAAAGTTACTCTGTCTAAATCTGAGTCAAAAACAAGTCTGATTTCTTTAATTTTCTGCGGAGTTTCAAAGCGATATTCAAGCTCGCCGCCGCGCGGAAATTCAAACACATTTTCTCTGTCGTTTCCGTCGCGGACCGCATCAGCTTCTTTGCATTTTTCACCGTTAAAATAAAGCTCCGCGCTCTTTGTTTTTTCGCTGACTTTTCTCGGACAGTGCGGAAGAAAACAGTCATTCCACAAAAGAGTTTTTTGTAATTTGTCAAGGTGATTGAGATAAACTCCGTGGGGAGTTTCGCCGTATTTTTTGGCTATTGCCGCCGCTGTTCCCACTGCCTGACCGCAGACGGCGCAGGTTGCCATAACCCTTGATGAGGACAGCGCGCCGTGCGTTACGGAAATATTGCGTCCCGCGAAAAGCAGATTGTCAATATTGTTGGAGTACAACGCTCTGTAAGGTATGGCGTAGGTGTCGGGCGTTTTGTATGATGTATTCGGGTGCCCGTCGTAATAAAACCCCGCAGGGTCGTGGTCGTCAAGAGGCCAGCCTCCGTAAGCAACAACATCTGAGAACTCGCGGTCAGCCATAATATCATTCTGATTCATTATGAGTTTGCCGACCATTCGGCGCGATTCACGCTTGCCGGGCAGGAAGCCGATGAAGTCAAGCTGCCAGAGCTCCGCGTCATCATATTCGCCGCTGTTTTTTATGTAATCCCACATTCCGTATGCGAGGGCAACAAGCTCGTCGCGCACTCTTTCAGCGTCGTCAATTGTGTTTTTATCTCCGCCGAGCTCAATATACCAGAAATTTTCGGACGAAGATTTCAGGTTCGGATGTCTGAATTTCAGGTCATCCGCAGTGAGCTTCTTTGCAAAATCGGGAGCGGTAAATTTAACGGGAATATTTCCTTTGTGCGCCTGAATGAGACAGGAATTTCCCATGGTCTTTTTGTCGGCGGTTTTCGTGCTGACATTCTCTTTAAATTCATCAGCCGCCTCCCTGCCGAAGCGGTATTCCGCACCCGTGAGCGGAGCTAAAATGCTGTCTCCCGAACAGTCGGCAAAATTATCGGCATACACCTTGCAGAATTTCTGCGTCGTCATCTGCCAGCCCGTAACCGAGAGGATTTTGCTTTCGCTTTTAATTTCGGCGTCCATGCAAGAACAATTTAAAAGCAGAGTTATATTCGGCTCTTTTTTAACAAGATTCCATAAAAGCGCGTCAAAAACATAATGATTTTTATAAGGATTTATTCTGAGATTTTCGAGGAAGATTTCCTCCATGATTCCTGTTTCGGCGCAGTTTCGTCCCTGCGCGCCGCATACCCACATTCTGATTTCAGATGAAGCGTTGCCGCCGAGGACAGGTCTTTCGTGCATAAGCACAACCTTTGCACCCTCCCTTGCCGCGGCAACTGCGGCGCAGACTCCCGCAAGTCCCCCACCGACAACACAGAAATCAGCAGTATAACTGAGTGTTTCAATGCTCATCACTATCACCTGCTTTTTATAAAGTCAAAAGCATGAAACAAGAGCTTTTATTTTTAAAATCTGCTCTCATTTCATGCTCCTTTTATTTTATAGCGTAATAAATATCGTCTATGCTCTCGCACACGATGTCGGGCACAAGATTACCCTTTGCCGCGGCAATTTCCTCACGCGTGGTTTCTCCTGTAAGAACGGCAACGCTTGTTATTCCCGCGTTGTTGCCTATGGCAATATCGGTGTAAAGTCTGTCGCCGATCATGCACGCTTCGTCGAGCGAAAAGCCCGATTTTTCCGCCGCCATATAGACCATTGTGGGGTCGGGCTTGCCTGCGTAGCAGGGCTTTTTACCCGTCGCCGCTTCGATGCAGGCGGTTATCGCTCCGCAGTCGGGGATAAATCCGTTCTCCGACGGGCAGGCAAGGTCGGGATTCGTCGCAATATACTCAACTCCGCGCTGAATGAGAATGCACGCGTCCTCGAGCTTTTTATAGGTAAGCTCCGTGTCAAACCCGACAGCCAAAAGCTCAATACCGTCCTCAAGCTCGACTGTTATATTGAAGCCGTCCTTTAAAAGAGACTTCTTGAATGAATCCGTGCCGACAACATAGGTTCTTCTGCTCTTGCCGTACTTTTTGTCGATATAATAAGCCGTTGCCTGCGCCGAGGTGAAGAAATTATCCTCCGCCGCTCTGAAGCCTATTTTATTAAGCCGCTCAATATATGTCTCCACACTCTTTGACGAGTTGTTTGTCAGAAACATATATTTGCCGCCGTTCGCCACAACAGCGTCAAGAAATTCAAGGGACTTGCCTATTATTTTTTCGCTGACATATAAAGTTCCGTCAAGGTCGAGCAGAAAAAGCTTTTTATCTTTCAGAGTGTTCAAATTATTTCGCCTTCACCTTTTTAGCAGGTTTTTCTTCATTCGGAAGCGTAAGGTAATACGCAATCTCCCACATCGCAAGGGCAAACATAGCAATCGCCGCGCCATATACAGCACCGCCGAGACCGCAGGCATCAACCCTTATTGAGCCGCTCAGTGCCGCAGATGCCAGCGAGCCGAGCAGAGATTCCGTGTCCATAAGAAGCGGCATAACGGTTGTTGCAACATCAATAGTGCCGTCAAGCAGAGGCCTTGCCGCCTTGCCGAAAAGGACAAGCGCGGTAACAAAGCTCGCCACTCCGCCGAGGCTGAGAGCAAAAACCGTTCTGTGAGCCTTTGTGAAAAGAGCACAGCCCATAATTATAATCGCAATCAGCACGCCAACTGCAACAAACACGAGAGCGGCAATAATATATTTTTTGAGAGGGTCGAATTCCTTGGGGAGATTTGCGAGAATTTCCTTGAAGTCAAACGGGCTTTCGGATTTGCCCGTTGCGGAGTTATATAAATCCACAAGGGTTTTATCTATGCCGAGTCTGCTGTTTGTGAGCTGATTATCCTTGCCCGAAACCGCATTTATGAATGTATAAACAAGTGATTCTCTATCAATCGACAAAACAATTGACACAAAATTCTGCAGCGCGAGTATAGGGAAAACCGCCGCCGCCGCGAAGAAAACAATTATTCTGTTGACTATTTTCATAATATCAGAACCTTTCTGATTTTATTTATTACCACGATGATTTAAGGTCAACCGTGCGGTTGATTATCATTTTGTCGGGTGTGCTGTCCTTATCGACGCAGAAATAACCCTGACGCATGAACTGGAAAACGTCGCCCGGCTTTGCGTCCTTAAGGCCGCCCTCAATAAGGCAATCCTCAAGCACGGTAAGTGAATTCGGGTTAAGGTCGTCGGCAAGGTCGGCTGTTGTGCCGGGCTTCTCAATCTTAAAGGGTCTGTCATAAATATTTACAGAAGCCTTGAAGCAGTCAGCACTGCTTACCCAGTGAAGCGTACCCTTGACCTTTCTGCCGTCGGGTGAATTGCCGCCCTTTGAAGCGGGGTCATATTCGCAGTGAACGCAGCATACTTCGCCGTTTTCATCTAAATCATAGCCGACGCATTTTGCAAAATACGCGCTCTTGAGCCTTACCTCGTTGCCGGGGAAAAGTCTGAAATACTTTTTAACGGGCTCAATCATGAAGTCCTCGCGCTCAACATAGATTTCTCTGCTGAATGTAACCTTTCTTGTGCCCATTTCAGGGTGGTCGGGGTGAAGCTCAACCTCGATTGTCTCTGTCTTGTCCTCGGGGTAATTGTCGATAATAACCTTGAGCGGACGGAGAACAGCCATGGCTCTGGGAGCGTTGGCGTTGAGATAATCTCTTACGCAGGCCTCAAGCAGACCGAAGTCAACAACGCTGTCCGCCTTGCTTACGCCGATTCTGTCGATGAAATCTCTTACAGCCGCCGCGGGATAGCCGCGTCTTCTCATGCCGCAGAGAGTAACCATTCTCGGGTCGTCCCAGCCTGAAACATTGCCTTTTTCAACAAGGTCAAGGCATTTTCTCTTGCTCGTTACGCAGTAGTTTACATTAAGACGGGCAAACTCAATCTGCCTCGGCGGCTCATCAAAGCCTATCTCGTTGACAAACCAGTTGTAAAGCGGTCTGTGATTTTCAAACTCAAGGGAGCAGAGCGAATAGGTAACGTTTTCTCTTGCGTCCGAAAGCGGATGAGCGAAGTCATACATCGGATAAACGCACCATTTGTCGCCTGTCTGATGATGTGAAGTGTGAGAAATTCTGTAAATTATCGGGTCGCGCATATTGAGATTGGGCGATGCCATGTCAATTTTGGCTCTCAATACCTTTGCGCCGTTAGGGAATTCGCCGTCTGTCATTCTCTTGAAAAGCTCAAGGTTTTCTTCAACTGAACGGTCGCGGTATGGGCTGTTTTTGCCGGGCTCTGTGAGAGTTCCTCTGTACTCTCTTATCTCCTCGGGAGAAAGGTCGTCAACATAAGCCTTGCCCTTATTGATGAGCTTTATTGCACACTCATAAATGAAGTCAAAGTAGCTTGACGCATAGTAAGTGTTCGCCCATTTGAAGCCGAGCCACTCAATGTCCTCCTTGATTGAGTCAACATACTCAACATCTTCCTTGGAGGGGTTGGTGTCGTCAAAGCGGAGATTGCAGATGCCGCCGTATTTCTCAGCAGTACCGAAATCTATGCAGATAGCCTTTGCGTGGCCGATGTGAAGATAACCGTTGGGCTCGGGAGGAAATCTTGTCTGAATTCTTGTATTGACGCCGTTTTCAAGGTCCTCGTCAATAAAATCGTGAATAAAATTTGATGATTTAACTGCTTCTTCCATGGTGATTCCTCCGCTTATTTGTATTCTTTAATAGCCTTTTCTATTCTCGCCTTAACCTCGTCATTGCCTAAAAGAGCAATGATTGAGTGAAGGTCGGGAGTGTTCTTTCTTGATGTGAGGGCGATTCTGATAACCGTTGAAACATCGCCGACATGACCCTTGAACGCGTCGGGATTTTTCTTGTATTCCTTGACATTCGGTGTGTAGCCAAGAGGCTCGCAGAGTGCCTTTATCTTGCCGAACCAGGTGTCCTTATCATCCGCGCTGTCAACGACCTTTAAGTATTCCTCAAGGATTTCCGCCGCATCGTCCTTGCTGATATTTTCGGGAAGCGTAAGGTCGGGAGTGTAAATCTCATTGAAGAAGTATGAGAAATAATCCTTTACCTCGTTCCACTTTGCTATATCCTTACGGGGCTTCGGAACCTCACGGTCAATGTTGAGCATATTGACTGAGAATTCCTTATCCCTTGTGAGAAGCTCATAAAACTCTTTGTCATAAACCTCCGCCCATGCGGTGAGGTCGTCATAAATTCTCTGCGCGCTCATCTTTGAAATGACATTTTTGCTGATGTCGGTGAGCTTCATAAGGTCAAAGAGGCAGCCGCTCGGGCTCATCTTTTTAAGGTTGAACGGGAAAGAGAAAGCGTCCGCGTCGGGATTTGCTCTGCGCCAGTCCTCAAAGTTTGAGTTGAGAAGCGTGAGCAGGTACTCGATAAGGCTCTCTTTCGGGAAGCCGTGGTCAACAAAATAGCTTACCGCCGCCTCGGGATCCTTGCGCTTTGAGAATTTGCGCTTCGTGCCGTCAACCTCGTCAATTTTCATAAGCTGAGGTGTGTGGGCGTATTTCGGAAGTCTGAATCCGCAGGCTTTGAAAAGAGCGATATGCTTCGGAACGGAGGAAATCCACTCCTCGCCGCGGATAACGTGGGTTGTTCTCATGAAATGGTCGTCGCACACATGAGCGAAATGGTATGTGGGGATTCCGTCCGATTTGAGAAGAACCTCGTCGATTATGTTCTCGGGCATTTCAATCTTGCCGCGGATAATATCGTCAAAGAAAATGCGCTTATCCTCGCTGCCTTCGGAGCGGAAACGCAGAACATAAGGCTTGCCTGCCTTGATATTTTCCTCTATCTGCTCATATGTAAGGTCGCGGCACTTTGCCCATTTGCCGAAGTAGCCCCAGATAAGAGTGCCCTCTTTTTCCTGCTGCTCACGCAGAGCGGAAAGCTCCTCCGCCGTGCAGAAGCAGGGATAGGCAAGACCTTTTTTAACAAGCTCCTTTGCAACCGTCTGATAAACCTCGACGCGCTTGCTCTGGGTGTAGGGAGCGTAATCGCCTTTTTCGCTGTCGAAGCCTGTAACACCCTCGTCAAACTCAATGCCGAAAGCCTTGAAGCCGTTGATGACAGCCGAAACACCGTCCTCAATTTCACGCTTCTTGTCGGTGTCCTCAATTCTGAGGTATGAAACGCCGCCTGTTGACTTCGCGGTCAGCACATCAACCAGCGCACCGAAAAGTCCGCCGATATGAAGATAGCCCGTGGGGCTCGGAGCGAAACGGGTAACGCGCGCGCCCTCCTTGAGATTTCTTACGGGGTAGAGTGCTTCGTAATCCTCAACCGTTTTTGTGATGTGCGGAAAAAGCAACTCCGCGAGTTTATCATAATCCATCATCTTAAAAAATCCTTTCGTGTTCCGTAAAGGAACATACTTACTGAGTTTATAAATATACATTTTATATTATCGCAGAAAATTGCAGATGTATCAAGATGTAAATTAAAAATATTTCGGATTTTTTGCAAAAAAAAATGCGTAATATAAAAAAGCCGCCTGAAAATCAGACGGCTCCGTTTTCGGCACTTCGGCGGGTGTGCCCCTTCCCGCATTTCTTTTGACCCAAAGGGTGTGTAGCAGCACAATCTCTACTTCAAAATGCCTATGTTTATCTTATCTATATTTTAGCACAACTATTCTTTTTTTCAAGTCTTATTTTCATCATCTGTGGGAACATACTCCAGCAGGTCTTCAATTTTGCAGTTTAAAGAATGACATATACGCGCGAGAACATCAACATCCAGCCGTGTTATAGAGTTATTGCAATATCCGTTAATCTGGCTTCTCTGCATTTCGGCTTTATGACTGAGCTTGTTTTTACTCATTTCATTTTCTGTCAATAACTTATCAAGTTTTATTTTAATTGTTCCGTAATCCGACAACTATATCACTCCAAAACATAAAAATACTATTGACAAATATATTTTATATGTTTTAAACTATTTTAAACAGATATAGAATGTCTTGTTAGACTTCTTACACATATATTCAAATCGGAGTGATTATGTGAAAAACCATGTATTGTTTTCAGCACGCTTTAAAAATCATGATAAATCAAAAAATATTCTGACGGTCAAATCCGAATTCGATGCTGATAACAAATTGAACACAGCTGTTTATGAAAAAGAAGCGAATGCGAAAAACTTTATTAAAAACGCAAAACTCATTTCAATTATATATAAAATTGATGCAGATATTATAGAAACCGATTATGGATATAAAGTAATTTTTTATTTTCAAAATCAATCTTTGGAATCAGAACTAAAGGATGAATTTGGAAGACTGTTTATCAAATCTGATAAAGTATTTTTCAATTCAACATCTGCAAATAATGATTACTTTAACTGTCTGATAGAATTTTGTTATTTTGTGCAAACACTTTCTGAAAGCTCTAAAAAAAGTATAATCAAGCTTGATTAAAAAACACACCTGCAAAAAGAAGAATCTTAATGCAGGTGATTTTTTATTCAACGAACAAATCTTCAGAGTTATAGTCAACATCAATTTCATCAACGAAATAGGCGTTGGTGTCGGCTGTCATGCCGTTCTCGTCAAAAACGGTGAATCTGAAATAAACATCGTCTTTGTTTATGCTGAATTTTTCCTCGGTGATATAATCGACGCCCTTTTCCTCGGCATAGACAGAGCGAAGCCTTCTGCCGCCGCGGGTGCAGACAATTCTGACAGCTTTTTCGCACTCGATATGAACGGAATAATCCTCCGTGTCAAGCCACAGAGCGTTGATAACAGGCCCTCTTGAGGCGTAAAAATCACCTTTCAGAAGTGCGGACGTTACATCTTCATATTTAAGCGACTTCGACTTTATCATTGTGAAGCCGCCGAAGGAATCCCAGTGGCGCGTATTCGGCGCGCGGTTGTGGTTGTCGTCCGTGGCAATACAGTAAATTCTTTTGCCGCCGCGGAGCATATCATCATAAATGTCGGGGTTATACTCGTTGTAGCCGTCAACCTCGCTGCTCTTGTTGAAGATTTCCATGGCGTGCATGCCGTTGTATGACATATAACGCTCAAAATTTTCAAGCGACCAGGTGGGATGATTGTATGTTGCGAAAAAACCGTTTTTTACGCCCGTTTCAATCATTTTATTGACGTCCTCGGTGCAGTATGTAACGGAAAACGGGGAATATCCGCTGTCTCCGATTATGTTGTTTTCATCCTGAAACGGGTGCGCCTTTCTCTCGGGCGAAAGAGCGATATAGCAAACATCACAGCACCGCTCGTGCATCCACGATTCACAATGCTCGTCCGCCGCGTTTTCAACTCCGTTGAGGGCAAGAAAGCTGTCATCACTCAAATCATTATGCGTTACAAAATGATTATGGTCGGTGTAGGCTATGATTGAATAGCCCTCTTTCATATACATTTCTTTAATCTCAGCCGGTGTCAGCTCACCGTCCGAAACAGTTGAATGACCGTGGAGATTTGCCTTGTAAAACCTGCCCTCGTCAGAAATAAGATATTTTTTCATATTATCACCTGTCAGACTTTTTCTTTTTTGAATTTTTCTCTTTAAAAAATTCTTCAAGTGCCGCCTTGCCCTGAGGCGTAACGGGCTTTATCCATTTTGCGGAGTACATGTGCACCTGCATAAGCACAAAACGGATAGGCTCGTCGATATAACAGCAGGCAAAAACCATAAGCACGGGGAGCTTCAGCACAAGCCCCGATATGCAAACGCACGGAATTACCATAAGGTACATGAAAACAATCTCAAGCACCGTGCCGTATGTCGCGTCGCCTGCCGAGCGGTATGTATCATTCTGCGCCCAGTTGCACATTCTTATAACAGCCGCGACGCAGTAAATGCTCACCAATCCCGTGCCGATTTTAAAGCTCTCGCCCGAAAGGCTCATCGCTTTGAGAAGCGGAGTGTGAACGCACATTATAATGCCGCCCGCCAGCGCAATACATAAGCCGCACAACAGTACAATCCTCTTTGCGGTTTCGTATGCTTTTTTCAGTTCGCCCGCGCCGACGCTCTGACCGACAATGACGGACGCGGCACTTGAAAAGCCCGAGAAGAACGCGATTATTACGCCCTCTATCGTTCTGAAAACAGCTATGGCGGCTATCGCCTGCTCCGACTGCCTGCCGAGGACGATATTTGTTATCATAAAGCCAATTCCCACAAGCAGCTCGTTGCAGATAATCGGGAAGCATTTTCTGAGATACTCTTTCATCCATTCGCGCGAAAGGCGCGGATTTTTAAGAAAATGGAACAGATACGGATATTTTATTATTCTTGTATAAACGACTATTACGGTTACATTCACAATGGAAGCGATTACCGTCGCAAGAGCCGCACCGCGCTCGCCCATGGCAGGGAAGCCTGCCTTGCCGTAAATGAGCAGATAATTGAGCGTAAGATTCGCCGCAACGGACGCAATGCTCGCGATAAGCGGAATTTTCACCCTGTCCGTTGAACGGAGCAATGAGCTCATTCCCACGGAAAGCACCTGAATCGGATAGGAAATGCAGACGATTTTAACATATTTCTCTCCGATTACCTGTATCGCCGCCTTGTCTGTATAGATTTTCATAACAAGGCTCGGGTTGAAGAACGAAAAGCCCGCAAAAATCAGCGAGACAGTCATCATGAATCCGAGGGTTGTTTCAAACGCGCGGTCAATTCCGCGCTTGTCCTGCGCTCCCCAGTACTGGGCAAAGAACAGCATGCCGCCGCCGACAAAGCCCCAGTAGCACGAAAAAAGAAGCGATGAAAACTGAGCGCACAGACCGACCGCGCCGACAACCGTTTCGCCGAGCGGCGCAATCATAATTGTATCGACCATGCTGCCCGTGGTTGTCAGCAGATTCTGAAGCGCGACGGGAACTGCTATTGCCGCGACGCTTTTTAAAAAAGTTTTCCAGTTGAACTTATAATTTTTATTTTCAGACATTTTTCTCCATACAGTGAAACGGGGCTGTTCAGCGCAGTCCCGTTTTCATCTTAATTATTGTCAAAATATTCTTTTATATTTTTCATCAGAACCGCTTTTGCGTTTTCAAGCGGCCCGTCAAGCTGACAGCCTGCGGCTCTTATATGACCGCCGCCGCCCATTTTTGCGCAGATTGCCGAAGCGTCCGCAGGTGCGTGAGTACGCATGGACACCTTAAAGCTGCCGTCGGGCTTTTCGCGCAGAGTCGCGCCGATAACAACGCCCTCTATCTGACGGGGAAGCGAAGCAATCGCATCACATTCACTCTCGTCAGAGCCGCTGAGACGGAACATCTCCTGCGTAACGGTGATGAGCGCGAACCTTTCGTCAAAATATGTTTCCATACCCGCAAGGCACATTTTCTCAAGCGCAACATAAGTCTTTGTTTTCGTCTCAAACATTATGGTGTTTATCGCCGCGTTATTCGCGCCTGCCTCAATCATTTCAGCACCCATTCTCATTGTTCTGGGCGTTACATTTGAGTAGCGGAAACAGCCTGTGTCAGTCGAAAGTCCCGTGTAAATGCAGTCGGCAATTTCGGTCGTAATCTCAACGCCGAGAGCCTTTATGACCTCGAGCATAATCTCGCAGGCGGCGGCCGCCTTGTCGTCAAGCAGCGTCTGCTTTGCAAAAAGTCTGTTTGAGCCGTGGTGATCAATGCAAAGGTCGATTTTATCAGCGTAAAGCTCCTCGTTCTTTTTGCCGAGAAGCGCGGTATCCGCAACATCAACGGCAACAATAAACTCGGGGGTGAATGATACTTTTTCAATACCCTTTGAAAGATAGCTGTACTTTTCGGGTATAATATCAGAGCAGCTGACAACCGCTTTTTTGCCCATGGAAACAAGCGCGCGGCAAAGGGAATATCCGCATCCCAGCGTGTCTCCGTCGGGATGCCCGTGAACAAGTATGAGAATGTTGTCATGCGCCTTTAAAATATCCGCGGCGGCTGAAAAAGTATCAATCATCATTTTTTTCATCGACCTTTAAATCGTCCATCATTTTAACAATTTTCATTCCGTGCTCAATTGAATTATCAGCATAGAATTTCATCTCGGGTGTCTTTCTCAGATGAAGCCTTTTGCCGACCTCGCGTCTGATATATCCCGTTGCGCTTTCAAGTCCCTTGACCGCTGTTTTTGCCGTGTCAAGTCCCTCCATTGCGCTGATATAAACCTTCGCGAATGAAGCGTCGGAGCTGACCTCAACCCTTACGACGGTTATGAGCTTATCCATAACGCGCGGGTCCTTGAGCTCTCTGACAACCGCGATAGTTTCTCTTTTTATATCTTCAGATATTCTGTCAATTCTGTAGCCTGCCATAAATATCCACCTTTAATCTTCACGGTATTCCTCTGTGATGAATGCCTCGAAAATGTCGCCCTCTTTAATATCTGAGAACTTGTTGAGACCGATACCGCATTCATAGTTGGAGGCAACCTCCTTAACATCGTCCTTGAAGCGGCGAAGTGATGAAATTTCATCCTCGGCAACAACTATGCCGTCGCGTACAACACGGATTTTGCTGTTTCTTGTAACCTTGCCTTCCATAACGTAGCAGCCTGCGATTTTGCCAACAGAGGAAATTGTAATTACGTTTCTGACCTCTATTCTGCCCTGATCAACATCACGATATTTAGGAGCAAGCATACCTTTTATTGCCGCCTCAACATCTTCGATGCAGTCATAAATTACGCGGTACATGCGCATTTCAACGCCGTCGCGCTCAGCAAGAGTTTTTGCAACATTGTCGGGTCTGATGTTAAAGCCGACGATAATCGCGTTTGAAGCGTTCGCGAGCATAACGTCTGATTCGCTTACAGCACCTACGCCGCTGTGGATAACTCTTACTCTTACTTCGTCATTTGAAAGCTTTTCAAGGTTCTGCTTAACTGCTTCTGCCGAGCCCTGAACATCAGCCTTAACGATGATATTAAGCTCTTTGAGCTCGCCCTCATGAAGCGATGAGAAAAGGTTGTCGAGAGTAACCTTCTGAACGGACTTGAACTGCTCCTCTTTCGCTTCCTGCTTTCTCTGTTCAACAAGCTCACGGGCAAGTTTTTCGTCTGAAACAGCGTCAAAGCTGTCGCCTGCCTGCGGAACTTCCGCAAGTCCCATGATCTCAACGGGAACTGACGGGCCTGCTTCTCTTACGCTTTCGCCCTTGTCGTTCTTCATTACTCTTACTCTGCCGACTGATGAGCCAGCAACGATAATATCGCCTGAACGGAGTGTACCCTTCTGAACAAGGAGAGTAGCGATAGGACCTCTGCCCTTGTCAAGTCTTGCTTCGATAACGATACCCTTTGCCGCTCTGTCGGGGTTGGCTTTAAGCTCCTGCATTTCCGCAACAAGAAGTACGGATTCAAGCAGAGAGTCGATGCCCATGCGTGTCTTGGCCGAAACAGGAACGCAGATAACATCACCGCCCCATTCCTCAGGAACGAGTGAATGCTCTGTGAGCTGCTGCTTGATTCTTTCGGGGTTGACATCGGGCTTATCCATTTTATTTATGGCAACAATGATGCTTACGCCAGCCGCTTTCGCGTGGTTGATAGCTTCGATTGTCTGAGGCATGATACCGTCGTCCGCCGCAACAACGAGGATAGCAATATCAGTTGCCTTTGCGCCTCTTGCGCGCATTGATGTGAACGCCGCATGGCCGGGAGTGTCAAGGAATGTAATCTTCTGACCGTTGAGGTCAACTCTGTAAGCACCGATGTGCTGTGTGATGCCGCCTGCCTCTGTTTCGGTAACAGCGGTGTTTCTTATAGCGTCAAGAAGTGAAGTTTTACCGTGGTCAACATGACCCATAACGCAAACAACGGGGTCTCTGGGCTGAAGGTCTGTTTCTTCATCTTCGCTGTCGTCGATGATTCTGTCCTCGATTGTAACAACAACCTCTTTCTGGCACTTTGCGCCGAGCTCTGTCGCAACAATTTCGGCTGTGTCATAGTCGATAACTTCGTTTACTGTAGCCATCTGACCGAGGGCAAAGAGCTTCTTGATAACCTCGGCGGCTGTCATGTGAAGCAGCTCTGCAAGTGCGCCGACGGTAATTTCCTCGGGAACGGTGATAACCATCTGAGGCTTCTTGGCTCTTTCGGCGGCGATTCTTTTGAGCTTCTCCGCCTCTGTCTCGCGTCTTGAGGTACGCATGCCCTGCTTCTTATACTGCTGAGACTTCTGCTTCAGCTTCTGCTTTGAAGCCATGCGGTCGGTGCGCATATTCTGGCTGACGGGAGATATGTTTTCGTATTTTTCGTTGTACTTTTCAAGGTCAACATTGCTCGCTCTTGTGTCAACGGTTCTTGCCTCGCCCTTTGTTCTGCGCTGGGGAGCGGCATTGGCATCCTTCTCTTTCTTCTGCTTTTTGGGAGCGTTTGTGTTGTTTGCGGGCTGCTGTTTTGCGTCCGCGCTCTGCTTCTGAGCAGGTTTCTTCTCGCCCGCGGGCTTTTTGCTGCCCTTTTCCGCTTTCTGAGTGTCTGCCTTTTCTTTATTATCAGCCTTTTCTTCGGGCTTCTTTTCTTCAGCGGGCTCTGCCTTCGGCTCTTCTTTTTCGTTTGCCATGGCAAAGTACTCATCAAAGCTCTTGACTTCGTTTTCTTTTGTGATTGTTTCAAAAATTATGTCAAGCTCCGCTTCCATAAGAGTTGTCTGAGCTCTTTTAGGCTCTTCAAAATATTTGGCGAGCAGTTCAATAAGATATTTATTGGTTACGCCTAAATCTTTTCCTAAATCGTTTAATTTGTATTTTAATATCATAAGCTGATTTCCTCCACGATAGTATTTTTATTAAAGTTTTTCATAACCGACTCGGCAAATCCCGAATCGTCAACTGTCATTACCCCTGCTTTGTAACCGATAAGATGATGTATCGCGTCAATGGTGAGCGGAATTCTGAACAATCTCACGCCGTTTTCTCTGCAAAGATTTTTGAATTCGTCCGTTATCCTCTCTGACGAATCGCTGCCTATTATGCAAAGGCGGGCTTTTCCGCTTCTCAACGCGTTTTTGCACATATCGTGCCCCATGCTCAGCCTGCCCGCTCTGCGGCACAGACCCAGGATGCCGAAATCGTTACTGTTCATTCTCTTTCAGCTCCCGTTCCATGGCTTCGTATATTTCATCGGGAATTACACATTCAAAAGACCTTTCGATTCTCTTTGCTTTCTGTGCTTTTTTAAGGCACTCGGCATTGCGGCAGATATAAGCTCCTCTGCCGTTCTTTTTGCCTGTAAGGTCAAGGGAAATTTCGTTCTCGGGCGACCTTACAACACGGACGAGCTCTTTTTTAGGCTTCATTTCACCGCAGCCCGTGCATTTTCTCAAAGGTATTTTTCTGTTCTGCATAAATGCGCCTCCCTTTATCGGTTTAATCAGTTTGCGGCCGAGCCGCATAAATCGGGATTATAATACAATCGCGGGTGCTTCTTTTCCGCTTTCGGGTTTAATGTCAATCTTCCAGCCTGTGAGCTTTGCCGCAAGGCGTGCGTTCTGACCGCGGTTGCCGATAGCGAGTGAAAGCTGCATATCGGGAACGATTACACGGCAAACCTTTTCACCTGACTCATCAACGGTAACGGAAACAACCTCTGCGGGAGCGATTGCCGCCGCGATGAACTCAGCGGGATCTTCGCTGTATTTAACAATGTCAATCTTTTCGCCGCCGAGGAGGTCAACAACCTTGCCTACACGCGCGCCTCTGGGGCCAATGCAGGCACCGACAGCGTCAACGTTTTCGTCAGCGGAGTAAACCGCCATTTTTGTTCTTGATCCTGCTTCTCTGGAAACGGACTTGATTTCAACTGTTCCGTCGTAAATTTCGGGAACTTCTGTTTCAAACAGTCTCTTAACAAGGCCGGGATGAGTTCTTGAAATTGTAGCTCTCGGAAGTCTTCTTGTGTTGTCCTTGACATCAGCAACATAAACCTTGATAAGGTCGCCGGGCTTGAGAACTTCGCCGGGAATCTGCTCGCTCTTGAGAAGAAGCTCGTTTGCGTTGCCGATTTCAACAATGGCGTCGCCTGTTTCGGGGTCAACCCTTGAAACCTTGGCTGTAACGATTTCCTGATTCTTGCTCTGGATTTCTTCTCTCATTCTGCCGTGCTCAGCCTCACGGATACCCTGGCGGATAACGTGCTTGCCTTTGTCGGCGGCAATACGGCTGACCTCTTTTGTTTCAAGCTCGATTTCGATAATGTCGCCGGGCATTGCAGTTGCCTTGTATTTCTTCGCCTGCTCAACGAGAATATCCTCGTCGGGATCGGAAATTTCGGAAACAACATTCTTTCTTACGAAAACGCGCATTGTTTCATCGTCGGGGTTAAGCTCGCAGAAAACAATGTCCTTGTTGTTGTAGTCGCGCTTAACGGCTGTAACGAGTGCTCTCTGAATTCCCTCACAGAGAACGTCCATTGAAATTCTTTTTTCTTTCTGCAGCAGTTTAAGAGCCGCAAATAATTCTTTGTTTTCCATTTATATTTCTCCTCCAAAATCGTCAAGCTTAATGTATGACGCTTCCTTTTTATTTATCATTATTCCGCTTCCGTCATCAAGGGTTATCTGAATGTTACCGTTATCGTAGCTCTCAAGCACGCCCGAGAACTCACGCCTGCCCTCAACGGGACGGATAAGTTTAACCTTTACCTTCATGCCCATGCACTTTAAGAAATGCTCCTCACGCTTCAAGTCTCTTTCGATTCCGGGTGAAGAAACTTCAAGGCAGTAGCTCTGCTCAATGGGGTCGGCATCGTCAAGCGGTTTATCAAGCGCGTGGCTCATATCGACACAGTCGTCAATTGAAACACCGCCCTCTTTGTCGATAAATACGCGAAGATACCAGCTCGCGCCCTCTTTTTCAAAGCGGACATCCCACAGCTCAAGGCCGAGAGACTGAGCTATCGGCTCGGCGATTTTACACACCGTGCTGACGGTTGCGCCGCCCTTTCCTTTGGATGGCATACAAAATCCCTCCTTCTGTTTTGCATCTCTGCAAACAAACACAAAAGAGCGGGTCGCCCCACTCTTTTGAACCATCAAATCTTACATTGCAAGTATTTTACCACACAAAAAGCAAAATATCAAGACTTTTTCACAAATTATTTTTTCTTTTTCAAGTCCTTTAAGGGATTCTCGGGCTTGACTCCACCCGTAAGGAAACCGCTTATATACATAAGGTATGCGGCAAGGATTGAAACAACCACACAAATGGGGATAAGCGTACCTGTGCCCATATTTCCATTGAAAAGCAGGCAGATAACCGCCGTGAGAATCGGCACGAATGAAATTCTCCAGTGCTTTGCGAAATAGCCTGCACCGAGCGCGCCGAAAAGCGCGGGAAGCACCTGATTGAAAGCAGGGGCAAAAACAGAGCCCTTGGCGGTAATTTTCGGAAGAATCGGTGAAAGCGCAAGAACGCCGACCGCGAGGATAACGGTTGTAACGATTGTCGATGTCGCGACAGCGATTGTGGAAACAACCTCGTCCTCGTCCGTGCCGGGCTTCGGCTTCGCCGTTTCGCGCGCGTTGAGCACGCAGGGAAGCTTGAGGTTTGTCGTGTTGCCCGTTACAAATGAAAGATAGGACGCGCCTGTGCCGAGCATCGGAGCATAAACCGCGATTTCAAGAATCGCCGCCGTCCAGAAAATAAGCGCAACGCTTACGAAGCCGTCAAATATCTGATGAAATGTGGGGTGCGCGTCATAATGCACCGTAATGAGAGTCGGCACAGCCATAAGAACGAAAAACGCGATTACGGAAAAAATCCTGCCCCAGAAGTGAGTTTTTTCTATGTAGGCTGAGCCTGTAACTTTTTTGTCGCTCATACAACAGGCCTCCATTCATAAAGTGATATGCTTTCAGGAAGAACAGCGTAAAGGAGAATTGCCATGCCCATGCCCGCAAACATGCTTATCGGCATAACGAACGGCTCAAACTTTTCCCATTTGAATTTTTTGCAGAGCTTCTGTAAAATCAGAAGCACAACAACCGATGTGATAAGCACCGCGACGGACATAACGCCCGCGCCCATGCCTGTTGCCTCGGTTTTGCCGTTTTTGACAATCGTTGCCGCCTTGCCGACAAGAGCGTTACCGATAAACGCGGCGATAAGACCGATGAATGTTGCGGCGGAAATAATATCGCCGAATTTATTTTCGCCATCGGTGTTGGCTGTAACCTTGCCAACCTTATTCTGAACTGTTTTGAGGAACAGCGGAACGAGCACAAGATAGATAATAACGCCGAGAGTCATTACCCACGCCACAGCCGCGAAAACTGTCGGGTCCGTAATTTCCTGACCGAAGGCTACGGCTGTTTCGCCGCCCTTGAATGCCTCCATAGCCGACTGAGCCGCCGTCGCCTCATACTGAAGATTGCCCACAACCGTCAGACGAATCCACGGAAGAACGATGCCCAGTGAGCTTGAAAGCACAACGACCGTTGCCATAATCGCTATGGCGGGCGCGATAGTGAAAAGTGCGCTCGATGTAACAACATTTTTGAGAGTGCTTGCGGACATTCCGATTTCTCTGCCGTGCTTCCACGCTCTGATGAGGAAG
Source organism: Acutalibacteraceae bacterium (assembly GCA_045640865.1). Classification (GTDB taxonomy): domain Bacteria; phylum Bacillota; class Clostridia; order Oscillospirales; family Acutalibacteraceae; genus CAG-488. Next base: position 110,274 of record JAZUFU010000113.1, read on the forward strand.
AAAAACGCCTGCGCCAGAACGAAAACGATAACCATTACGGCAATAGAATACATGAAGCCGTTTTCTTTAAAATCAGCCATAATATCACCTTTTACATATTTTTGATTATTTCAATAAGAATTTCGGAAAGGTCGGTTTCTGCCAGAGTGTTCATCTGTCTGTAATCCTCGGCGGCTGAGTCCTCGCTGTCGTCCGAAATCTTTCTTATGCTCATGAACGGAACGCCGCAGCTTTTGCATACGCTCGCGATTGCGCCTGTTTCCATATCAAATGTATTTATTCCGAAGCGTTCATAAAAGTCCGCTTTCATGTCGTCCTTTGTGAGGAAGAAGTCGCCCGTTCCGCATTTAAGGCGGCGGATATTCATGTCGGCGGGAATTTTTGAAAGCAGGTCTTCGTCCGCAAAATAAACATATTCCTGCGCGGGCTTAACGCCGAGCTCAAAGCCGAGAGGACTTAAGTCAAAATCGCACTCGGTGAACTGAGTTCCCGTATAGACCGTTCCGCGGTTGACGCCCTTGACTCCACCCGAAAGACCGACATTGAGAACGCAGTCGGGATTCTCTTTCATAACAAGCATGGCTGTTGCCGCCGCCGCGTTGACCTTGCCTATGCGGCTTTCAATCGCAACAATTTCTCTTTCGCCGATTTTAAAGCTGATTGTGTTGTAGCCGTTGATTTCGCCGTCGGTGTAGCCGAAAGGCTCAGCGCATCTTTTCATCGGCAGAAATTCCATGTCGTCAGCGATAACAATTCCTATTTTTTTATAGTCCATAATTATTTCTCCGTTTCTTTTGTTTCTGATTATTGATTATACATTATATAATAGCCTTGTGTCAATAACGATTGACAGATGTGATATAATAAAACAAAACTTGTAAAAGGAGCAATTTTATGTTTTATCTCAATGTTTTCTATCACACAAAGGACGGTATGCGTGAAGCATTCCTCAACAGAATAAAAGAACTCGGCATTGACGAAAAGGTCAGAGCAGAAAAAGGCTGCGTAAAGTATGACTACTATTTTTCTGACGCTGACGAGAATGAGCTTCTCCTCGTTGAGCTCTGGGAGACTAAGGAAGACCAGCAGATTCATGTTCAGCAGGAACACATGAAAATTTTAATGAGTTTTAAAGATGAATTCGTAAAATCCACCGAATTAAAGGCTTTTGAAGCCTGAAAAGGCCGTTTTCGGGCTTAATTCTCGCTCTGCGAGAGTGATTCCCGTTCCTGTCGGTTGATTTCCGGCTCTCGTGCAGGTAGAATGAGGGCACACGAAAGGAGTGTTTTGCATGGAAAAAAACACAATGGGTTCATTTATTGCCGCATTAAGAAAGGCAAACGGTCTTACTCAAAAAGAGCTTGCAGAAAGGCTCAATGTATCGGACAAAGCAGTCTCACGCTGGGAGCGCGATGAAAGCTGCCCCGACCTTATGCTCGTTCCGCTCATAGCAGAAACATTCAATGTTACCGCCGACGAGCTTCTGCGCGGCGAAAGGAACAAGGCGGACGGTAAAGCACCTAAAATCAGCGAGACGCCGAAAAAAAGAATTGATATTATACTGAAAAATATAATGTTGAAATTCAACATCGGCACAATAATTTCTCTCGGCGTTTCAATTCTGGCATTTATATTGTGCTGTGCTTTTTACGATATCATTTCAGATATATTATCATTTAAACTCATATTATTGTTGCCGATTGCTGCGGCATTTATCTGCCAGACAATCTTTGCATCTCTGGCTCTTTCAGCAATAAACACAGATGATTTTGAAGAAATTGACCTGAACGGGACAAGGAAAAAAATCAAAAACAGAACATGGGGAATATATTCATTCCTCGCCGCGTCCGCCGCAATATTTATCGCGGGAATTTGCAGAATCAATATTTATTATACGCTTATTTCTCTTGCGGTTATAGCTTTGATTTCCCTCATAATAAATTCAGTTTATGTGCTCATCAGAGGCAAAGAGCTTTCATTCACCGACAGGCAAAAGAAAAACGCAAAATTAAAGCTGAAGCTGATAATCACTTTTGCGCTTATTGCCGCCATTACCGCCGCCGCTTTGTATATTGCAGACGTTTACAGCTCTGAAATCTTTATTAAAAGCGAAGCAACTATTGAAAATAGTGCGGAATTTGCAGAATTTTTCGGCATTCCCGATGTCGCCGAGATGCCCGAAGATGAACTTGTCAGTGCTTTTGACAGCGGAGAGCTGTTCTTCAAGCACCCAACAAATGTAAAAACATACAGCATTGAGCGAGCAGACGACGGCTTCCCCTTTAAAGTCTATACACAGAAAGACTACGAAAAATCAAGAGAAATGTTTGACCGCTCTATAATAGTCTTTATTGTTCTGTTCTGTGTCGAAGCTGTTGCACCGTTCATAATTTACTTTGTCAAAAAGAAAAAATCAGACAGATAAAAAATAATGACTTCCGCCCGAAAACGGAAGTCATCTTTTTTACACGGTAATTAAACTGTACCTGTTACGGTGAGCGTTGCTGTGCCGGGGTCTGTTACCCACTCGCCTGTTTCGTCATTTCTTGTATAGGTCGCGGCGGGTACGGTGATTCTGCCAGCGGTTGTGGCAAATTCGCCTGTTGTCTCGTCGTAGCTGTATTCGTCTGCGCCGAGGGTTACGCCGTCAACCGCGGCGGTGATGTTGCTGAGGGTGGGATTGAATGTGTCTGAAACAATAATATTCTGGTCTGCTTCTGCCGCCTGCGCGCCCGTGTTCTGAATAACAAAGGTGTAGGTGAGCTGTCCGTTTTCTGCAACAGCGGCAGGTGAAAGCGATTTTGTAATAGAAAGCTCGGGTTCCTGAGCCGCCGCAACGGTGAAGTCCGCTGTCGCGGGGTTGGTGATTCCCGGAGCGGTGAGTGTCGCCGTGTTGTTGACATTCGCGTTTGCGCCGAGGGGAGCGAAGTTGTTCACTCTTGCCTCATAAATAATCATCGCGTTGCTGTTTGCGGGAACGGTGAGGTCTGTGAAGTCAAGCGTCTGACCTGCCTGCACCGTCGGATTGCCCTGAAGCGCGCCATTGACATAGTAACGCGCGGAGCCGTCAACATAACTCAGCGGAGTGATATCCGTGTCGGCATCAAGGGCATAACTGCCGAGATTATCGGTAACCGTTACATCATCAAAAGCGGTGTTGCCCGAGTTGACAATGCTTATAATATAGGTTACGGTGTCGCCCGCGGTGTATTCTGTATCCAGCGCGGATTTGGTGATTGAAAGAACCTCAATCAGCTCGCCCTGGACGATATTTGAATTTGTTACCGTGTTGTTATATGACAAAGTGGCCTGATTAAAAAACGCAGCCATATTATACCTCCTTTTTATCGGAAGGACTTTTGCCCTCCCATTGCATTATATGTAACACATAAGACAGCGTGATAAAAATAACACTTGAAAAAGTAAAAATTGTATGCTATAATACAGACAAAGGAAGCGTAGCTCAGTTGGTTAGAGCGTTGCGTTGACATCGCAAAGGTCGTGGGTTCGACTCCCTCCGCGTCCACCATGAAAAAAAGCAAGTCGTAAGACTTGCTTTTTTCAATGATATATGCCTACGGGCGTGGATTAAACACATCGCATCACTTAAAAATGAATAATTTCATTTTATAATAAAAAATCTAAACTTTGTTAATTTTCAACAAATAAAACATATTAAATCACCGTATATTCCCTGTAATCCGAGGAAATATACGGTGATTTTTTGTGCAATATAACAGGTGTGAGTTTGCAAAATCAGCTTTTTCGTTATTTCACAATCGTTATAGTAATCAAAGCCCGAGAAGAATGTCAACAGCCTTCTGCAATTCTTTCTTTTCTCTGTAGGCTTTCAGCACTTCCCTTTCATGCTCCGTCAGCTCGTCATCAGCCAGATGTACCCCGAGAATATCGCTCGGTGAAACATTTAAAGCACTGCATATTTCAGAAATAATATTTGCATTTGGGCGATGAAGTCCATGTTCCCAGTTCGACAGCCTTCCGCTACTTATTTTCAGAATATCCGCAAGTTCAGTCTGACTTAATCCACATTCTTCCCTGTATTTACGTATTCTTTTTCCTATTTCAAATCTCTGTTTATCTTCCATTTGCCTCACCTCATAGTTTTAGCATATCACAAAATTCTTTAAAAAACAATCAGATTCATAGAAATTCTTTAAAAAAGTATTGATTTTATAGTATTTCTGTACTATAATTCAAATAAATACAGAATTCCTTTAAAGGAGGTATTGCAGATATGATATATAAAAAAATCTGCGCTTACATTAGCAAAAAAGGACTCAGTCAAACCGCCGTTGCTGCAAAAGCAGGAATATCCTCTTCTTCGTTCAGTGCAATGATGAACGGTAAAAAGACAATATACGCTGACGATCTTCGCGCAATCTGCCTTGCGCTGAATGTCAGCCCCGAGGTGTTTATCAATTATTCAGATAAAAAATAATAATGACAAGGAGTAATACCATGAACAACAACGAGCAAATCCAAAATGTAAAAAAGGCACTGGAGCTTTCGCAGGCAATTTCTGACAGTCAAAATCAATTACTCTCAGTAAAAAAAGAGAAATTCAAGCCCGTTCCCGATGAGCCTAAAAAAGAAACATTCAAAAGCATTTATCCCGAAATCAAATCAACCGTAAAAATCAATTGGTGGCTGTTCCTGCTTCCCGCAGTAATTTTTCTTCCGTGGCCTATAATATACTATTTTATTTACAAAAACAAAAAAGATGCTGATATAGCAAACATAAAACTCTCGGCAGACTATCAGAATCAATGCAGAGAAATTGACCGTCAGACCGCAGAAAAACAGAGACTTTACGATGAAAAATACGCCGCGGACAAGAAAAAATATGACGAGGTGATTATACCTCAATACAATAGTGAATATCAGGAGTGGGCAGATAATAAGGAACAGGAACAAGCCGCGCTTGAATCCGAACTGAGCAGTTTAAAAACTGAGCTGGAAAAGCATTATTCCGAAACAAAAATTGTTCCACTGCAGTACAGAAGCATTGACACGCTTCAATATCTGTATGATACGGTATCAACCTCTGATTACAGCATCAGAGAAGCTATTGACATATTTGACAGGAACGAACAGCGAAAGCTTGATGAATTAAGGCTTGAGGAACAGCAGAAATCAAACGAACTTACCAACGAACAGAATCTGCTTGCTTATGAACAGAACCTGCTTCTTGACAGGCAGAACAGTATTGCAGAAAAAGCAAGGCGTGAGGCTAACGCCGCCGCAGTTACAGGCGCAATTCAGCGTCATAACACCAATAAATCGCTGAAAAAGATATCAAAATGGTAATTACATCTTCAACAATCGGCAGGTCTTAAAGGCTTGCCGATTTTATTTTATGTTAAATAAATATTTCACTTGTTTAAACAGCCGGCACTGTGTTATTATATATAAAGAAAATTTATGAGGTGATTTTATGAGAAAGAATTTTGGTGCAAAGACTTATCTTTATCCCCAGCCCGTTATGATTATCGGCACATATGACGAAAACGGCAACGCCAACGCCATGAACGCCGCGTGGGGCGGCATCTGCGGTTATGATGAGGTAATCGTTGACCTCGGAAGCCACAAGACAACCGACAATATCGCCGTTACAAAGGCTTTCACCGTTGCGGTCGCCGACGCTAAACACGTTGTCGAGTGCGACTATGTTGGCATCGCCTCGGGCAGAGATGATGCAGACAAAATGAAAAAAGCGGGATTCACGACCGTTAAAAGCGAGTTTGTCAACGCCCCCGTTATTAACGAGCTTCCTCTCACGCTCGAATGTGAGCTAAAAAGCGCCGTGGACGGCAAATACATCGGCAAAATCATAAATGTGAGCTGTGATGAGGAATTCTTAGGTGCGGACGGTCTGCCCGACCTTTCAAAGTTCACACCCATCACCTTTGATCCCGTTCACCACAAATATATCGCTCTCGGCGATGAGGTCGGCAAGGCATTCTCTGACGGTAAAAAGCTGATATAAAATGAAAAAGGTTTATGATAAAGCGCGGCGGCTCCTCAGCGATGTTACGCCGCTCAATGCCGACTGCGGTCAGCTCTGCGGCAAAAACTGCTGCAAGGGCGACAGCAGAACGGGTATGCTTCTTTTTCCGAATGAGGAAACGACGCTCAATGTGATTGAAAACAACGGCAGGCGGCTTGCCGTGTGCGGCGGAAAATGCGAACGCGGCGAAAGACCGCTCGGGGGCATGATGTTTCCGTTTTTTCCCGTTGAGGACGGCGGAATAAAAATCGTGCCCGACTACCGCGGAATAAACATCTGCCCCATGGTCGCGCACCGCGATGAAATAAAATTCAGCAGGCGGTTCATGAGGCGTATGCGCTCAGCGGGGAAGGTGCTTTACTCCGACCCCGAATGCGTCGCCTTTATGAGAGAAATCGCGGAGGAAATTGAAGACGCGCGAAAAATAAACGAGCTGATTGTATCAAAGCCCCGTATTGACTAACGGCAGGCTCAATGGTATAATTGCAGTAGTTTAAATTTTATCGGGAGAACCTCAGATGAACAAGCTGCTTAATAAAACAGGTAAATATTATATTGCCGCTTTTGCGCTGATTTTTGCCGCCACATTATTTATATCTCCGCTCGGGGACGATTTTATTTATGTTGTTGCTCCGAATCTCAATTTCAGACTTTCGGATTTACTTCCCAATGAAGCATTCTGGCGGCCGTTTGACGTGCTTATCGGCGCACTTAACGGAGTTTTTCCGTTTCTCTTTCCTTATATAAACTTTGCTCTCGTTGCGTTCAGCCATGTTATGAGCGCGTACCTTATTGAAAAAATCCTTTCAGCAAAGGGGATTGAGAAAAAATATGCCTTTTTCGGCGCGATGTTTTTTATGTTTTCATCTATCTGCGTCGCTGTTACGGCTTCACCTGACGCGCTTAATCAGGCTTTCAGTTTATTGTTCGGGCTTATCGGACTTTATTCTTACATTAAAAGCGGCTCTTACGCTTACATTATATTTTCCGTTATCTCTCTTTTCTGGAAAGAATCGGGAATATCGTGGTTCTTTGTCATTCCTCTTTTTCAGACGATGGAAACCTTCGGCACATTCAGAGGAATTTTCAAAAATAAAAAACATCTCGGAGATTTCATATTAAAAATCATTGTCGGCGTTATTGTTTCCGCTTTGTATTTTGCAGCAAGATTTGCGCTTCTGGGTAAGGCTCAGCTCGGAGGAGACGGAAGATACACTATCTCGCTGTTTTCATTTTCAACGCTTAAAAATTTTGTTATGCTCACTGTCTCCGCCGCAACGGGAGCCGACACCGTCAGCATGTTTTCCACAAACAAAAGCATGGTGATTCTGATACTTACATCTGTGCTGAGTGCCGTTTTCTGCCTGTTCATGCTTATTAAAGCAATATCCGTTCTTATATCAAAACCGAAAAGTCTGTATTCCTTTGCAGTTTTAGCGGCGTGCGGAATTATACTCAGCGCACCTCAGGCGGCATTGACAAGCACAAGCGAAATGCACGCTTACCCTGCCGTTTTTGTAATTGCCTGCATTTACAGCTTTATTTTCAATAATTCGCCGAAGCAGAACGGTAAACAGACAATTGCTCTCATGCTTTGCATTTTCACTGCTTTTGCGGGTGCGTCTTTCCATAAATATCAGTCTCTCTACAAATTAAGCTCTGAAACAGAAGCTCTGACGGACAGCATCTGCTCATATTACACCGACAGCAGCAAATCGCTTCTTATTATATATCAAAAATATCCGACTGATTACTCAATATATTCTCAGACTCCGTTTTTCGGTCTCTGGGACGGTCAGGGATTAAAATCCCGATTCGGCTGGAAAGAGCTTCCGTATAATCACAAACGCGTATCAGATATAAGCGAAGCGAATGACTATGTGCGGGAGCATGGCGACAAATACGATTATATTCTTTATGTTCCTCGCGGAAGTACCGAATCTCAACCGATAAAATCACCACAGGGAGATTAACTCTATGAGCAATAATCTCAGCGTTCAGAAAACGAACTCAACCATTGATATTCTCAAGGTAATTATGGCTCTGCTTGTTGTGGGCATTCACACCGAGCCTTTCGGCTTCAATGTGTGGCTTGACAGAGGCTTCGGCATAATAACCAGACTTTGTGTGCCTTTTTTCTTCATCACAAGCGCGTATTTTTACTGGCTTAAGGAAAAAGGAGCTTTTCTCTATCTTAAAAGAATCGTCCTCCTGTATCTGATATGGTCTGTTATATATCTGCCTTTTGATATTAAAGAGCTTTCCTCAATGTCTTTCGGTCAGATATTATACAGATTTCTGTGGGAGGGCAACGAGCACGCGCTGTGGTATCTCTGTGCAAGTGCAGTCGGCTTTATAATTACATTCTTACTTTTAAAAATATTAAAACCGAAAGCCGTTCTTATAATCGGAATACTGTTCCTTGTTATCGGCTGTGTTAAATCCACATGGGCTCCCCTTGCGGAAAAGCTGTTTTCTGTGAATATTCCCGATTTTCTCGGCAGCAGGAACGGTCTGTTTTATGCTTTTCCCTACACCGCGCTGGGTATGTATATTGCGAAAAAGCCCGATAAAGGAAAGACGGAAAATCTCCTCCCCGCAATTATCGGTTTTATCGCTTCGCTTGCCGCTCTTGCGGCTGAGAGCTTCGTTTTTGTCGTATGGCTTAAAACTCCCGTAACAATTCTGTGGCTCTCCGTTCTGCCGTGCACATATTTCCTTTTCATTTTAAGCAGCAATATTAAAATAAATCTCAGAAAAGATACTTCGCTTTTCCTGCGAAAAATGAGCACGCTGATTTATGTAAGTCAGTATCTTTTTATTCCGCTGTTTAAGAATTTCAATTACATGGGTCTTTTTATCCTTGTGTCGGTTTCGGCGGTGATTTTCTCGGCAGTAATCATAAAATTGAGCGAAACAAAATATTTAAAACCGCTGAAATATTTATACTGAAACAAAGAGCGATTCCGTTACGGCTTCGCTCTTATTTTTAAAATTTTGGAAGGGTGATTTTTACGGACAAAAAGGTTTATTACAGAGGGAAAATCGGCACATACTGGTACAATTTTACGGAGGGACTTGCGTATATTGCTCTCCACAGACCGACGCCGAAAAGCTGTGATTATTTCCGCGTAAAATACGGAAACGAAAAGCGTCAGTTCATAAATATATGCTCAAGGAAAGACTTGAAAAATGAAAAGAAGCCTGCGCTTATTTATGTTCACGGCGGCGGCTGGATTTCGGGCATAACGAACATGAGGGACACCTATGTTGCCAACTGGGCGGACAAGGGCTTTTTCACCGCTTCAATCTCTTACTCCTACGCACCCGACAAAATTTATCCCGCTCAGCTTCACGAGATTTTTGCCGCTCTCGATTTTATTTACGACAAAAAAGACGAATACAACTTCGACACCGACCGCCTTGTGCTTGCAGGCGAAAGCGCGGGAGGGTATTACATAATGATGCTCGCCGCCTTTGCAAATGACAAATCTCTTCTTGACCGTTTCAATATAAATTTCAGACATAAGGATGAATTCAGCATAAAGGCTCTTGTCTCACACTGCGGTTGCTTTGACCTTAAAAATCTGATTGATGAAAGCAAGCTCCAGTCAAAATTCCCCGACATGAAGATGATGGTTCCGTCATATCTCGGCATGAAAATCACCGACGCGAGATCTTTTCTTGAAACTGAGGACGGATACTTTTCGTATCCGCATATCAGTGAGGGCTTTCCGCCCGCGTTTATCGTGTGGGCGACGAGGGATTATCTGAGATATGAAGCGTTTGATTTCATGGAGCAGTACAAGAAGCTGAATATTCCCTTTGAAGAATTCAAGGCTGACGGAATAATCGGAAATCACGCGTGGTCAATTGCCACAATCGTGGAAAAAGGTAAAATCTGCTTTGAAAAGGCGTATGATTTTGTTATGAAGCAGATTGAAAATCATAACTGATTTGTGATATAATACGGGTACCAAATTTACGGAGGGATTCACATGAAGAAAACAATCAAAAGTATTTTCTGCGTTTTTCTGTGCGTTGTGCTGATTTCGGGCTTTTCAGCCACGGCATTTGCGGCAGATGACTGGAACACATACTGGGAAGAAAACAGCACCGACATTGAAAAAGGCATTTATATTGCACCCGGTCAGACCGAGAGCGAAAGAACAATCAGATGGTATTCTGACTCCGCTGACGGCAACTTTGTTGCGCTGAGCACCAGTGAAGACATGGCTTCGGCTAAGGAATACACCGCTTCTGTAACCGAGACACCACAGGGCGACTACTCGGCGGAGGCTTACATTAGCTCACTTGAAGCCGGCGAAACATATTATTACACCTGCAATTCAAAGGATTACACCTCATCTGTCTATAGTTTCTCAACCGTTGAGGGCAACAGCTTCTCGGCAATGTATGTTACCGACGTTCACATAAGCTACGGCGAGGACGGCGACGACAGCATTCAGAAGCAGGCAGGCAAATTCGCAAACACAGTTAATCAGGCGAAAGAAAAGGCTGACATTTCTCTTATCGTTTCGGCAGGCGACCAGGCAACGCTCGGCAGACGCGACGAATACTGCGGCTTTGTTGCTTCTGAGGGCGCAAAGAGCACAACAGTTGCTATCCTTGAGGGCAACCATGACAGAAAGAATGTTGACTACAGATATTTCAACGCCAACCCAGAAACAGATGATTTCGGCGTAAGGAGCTACATCGGCGGCGACTATTGGTTCGTTAAGGGCGACACTCTTTTCCTTATCATGGACGCAAACAACGCTGACGCGGCGTATCATCACCGCTTCATGAAAAACGCGATTAAAGAAAACAAAGATGTCAAGTGGAGAGTTGCGATGTTCCACCATGACCTTTTAGGTCAGAGAATTCCTCACAGAGAGAGCGAAAACAAGCTTCTCCGCCTTATCTGGCTTCCTCTCATGGACGAATTTTCAATCGACCTCGTGCTTATGGGACACAGCCATTACTACACAATGTCAAATGTTGTTTATCAGCGCAAAACCGTGCTTTCAACAGCAGACCTTGACAGCGTAACCGATGCAAAGGGCAGCATCTACATGGTTTCGGGTTCAATCAATCACCCGAGAGCAATCGACCCCGAGGAGGAAATTCCCGTAGGCGAAAACATCGGCAAGTATGTCGATACTGAAAATATCATCTACAACATTCTCGACTTCTCCGAGGATTCAATCGTTATCAAGAGCTATTATGACGGCGAGGACACACCGTTCAACACATTCACAATTTCAAAGACCTCTCAGCAGGGCGGTCATCCCAAGACGTGCTTCAATCCGCTGAATCCGATTATCCGTATTCTCGGCGGTATTTACGCGGTGTTCAACAACATCGGCGTACGCAGTGATTTAAAGAAAAAATACGATGTTGTAATTCCGTTCTTTGCTTCACTTTTCGGCAATTAAAAGCGAATATTTTCTGAGTTTCAATATAATCTGACAAAAATAAAAGATGGTTTTGAATTGGTAAATTACCGTTCAAAGCCATCTTTTTTATTTAAATTTTCTTGCGCTGAAGGCAGAAGTCCTGCTTTATTCTGCTGTTATGGCAATACCGAGCTCATTAAGCTGAAGATTGTCAACAACTGACGGGCATTCTGTCATGGGCTCGCTTGCGTTCTTGTCCTTGGGGAACGCGATAACATCACGGAGGCTCTCACAACCGAGCATCTGCATGATAAGTCTGTCAAGGCCGATGCCCATTCCGCCGTGAGGCGGTGCGCCGTATTTGAACGCGTCGGTAAGGAAGCCGAACTTCGCGTATGCTTCTTCGTCCGAAAGACCGAGGAGAGCAAACATTCTCTTCTGAAGGTCGGGGTTGGTGATACGGATAGAACCGCTGCAAAGCTCAATTCCGTTGAGAACAAGGTCATAAGCCTTTGCCTTAACATTAGCCTTGTCTGTTTCAAGGGTGTCAAGGTATTCATCCATGGGTGAGGTGAACGGATGGTGCATGGCAACAAACTGCTGTGCGTCCTCGTCCCAGTCAAAGAACGGGAACTCGGTTATCCAGAGAAGATTGTATTTATCCTTCGGGATTATGTCGAGCTTCTTCGCGATTTCGTTTCTCAATGCACCGAGAACGAAAAGAACGATAGAATTCTTTGTATCGCCGATAATAAGAACAACGTCGCCAGCCTTTGCGTCAGCCTTTTCAAGGATAGCCGCCATTGTTTCTTCTGTAAGGAATTTAGCGAAAGATGATGCCATTGTGCCGTCCTCGTTAAGACGAACCCAAGCAAGTCCCTTTGCGCCGATGCCCTTAACCATTTCGGTGAGCTTGTCGATTTCTTTTCTTGTAAGAGTCTTGACAGCACCCTTTGCCGTGATTCCTCTTACGCTGCCGCCGCCTGCGATTGCGCCTGTGAATACGCCGAAGCCACAGTCCTTAACGATTTCGCTCAGGTCATAAAGCTCCATGCCGAAGCGTGTGTCGGGCTTGTCCGAACCGTAGCGATTCATGGCGTCTGTATATGTAAGTCTCGGAAGCGGAGTTTCAACATCAACATTGAGGATTTCCTTGAATACGCGCTTGATGAAGCCTTCGCCGATAGCAAGAACATCTTCCATGTCAACGAAAGACATTTCAACGTCAATCTGTGTGAACTCGGGCTGACGGTCAGCTCTTAAGTCCTCGTCGCGGAAGCAGCGTGCAATCTGCATGTATCTGTCAAAGCCCGCAACCATTGAAAGCTGCTTGTAAAGCTGAGGAGACTGGGGCAGAGCATAGAAAGAGCCCTGGTGAATTCTTGACGGAACAAGGAAGTCTCTCGCTCCCTCGGGAGTTGACTTGATGAGCATGGGAGTTTCAATCTCAATAAAGCCGTTCTCGTCAAAATAGTCTCTGATAACCTTCGTAATCTTGTGGCGGAGAAGAATGTTCTTTTGTAAATCAGGTCTTCTCAGGTCAAGATAGCGGTATTTAAGTCTTGTAAGCTCTGAGGTCTGGCAGTTCTCGATAATCTCAAAGGGAGGTGTTTCACTCTTTGAGAGAACTCTGAACTCAGTAACAAAGATTTCGATATCGCCTGTGGGGATTTCCTTGTTCTTTGATGAACGCTCTCTGACAGTACCCTTTGCCATAAGAACATACTCGCTTCTTGCGGCAAAAGCCTTGTCAAAAATTTCTTTTTCTGTGCTTTCGTCAAAAGCAAGCTGAACGATGCCTGTTCTGTCGCGTAAATCAATAAAGATAAGCGAGCCTAAATCGCGCTGCCTCTGAACCCAGCCTGCAACAACTACTTCTCTGCCTACATCTTCCATGCGGAAGCCGCCGCAGTAGTCGGTGCGTTTTAATCCTGTCATAAAATCCATTTTATATTTCATATCCTTTCGGAAAAATTTATTTGATAATTTTCTTTTGAATAAAAATGCTTATCAGATGAACGGCTATGGCGGAGATAAACGCCGCTGCCGCCGCAAGTAAAAGATTCACTGCCCAGTAGGGAGTAAGATATGTAAAAAGATATGCTCCTCTTAAAAAGAGATAGTGAGTAAGATAAACCTCAAAACTGATTGACTCAACCGCGCTTATAAATTTATTCTTTCCGGCGTTGAAAAACAGATACTCAAAAATAATAAAAATGCCGAATGCCGCAATATAATACGACGCGCCGCTGATAAGTCTTCTGTAAAGCAGAGTATCACTTAATAAGAAGCTCGCTGCAAATCTTACCGCAAAAGCCGCAAACACAACAAAGAATGAAATAACCGCGTTTTTCTTTTCGGGGCGGATTTTTTTATAATTTCTGCCCCATAAATAAGCGGCGATATAAAAGACAATCGGTGAGGTGATTACATAAAAATTATTGTTCGGCACGAAGCAGACCGCAATATACGCAGCCGCAAAAGCCGCGGCTATAATAACCTTCACTGATTTTGATGCGGTTTTAAGCTTCGGCACCGACAGAGAAATCAGCGGTGTGAGAAGATAGCACACGATAAGCGGTGTGATAAACCACGTCTGCTCAATTCCCGGAATTCTGAAATAATCTCCCTGCATACCGAGGACGTACATTCCCCAGTCTCTCCAGAAGATTCTCTTGCCGAGTATCAGAAAGAAAGCAAAATACATCAGCAGAAAAATCTCATAGGGAATATAGATGCGTTTCAGTCTTTTAAGATACCACTTGCCCGCGGATTTTATTTCTCCCTGAATACCGAAACAGAAACCCGAAATTATGAAAAACAGAAAAACTCCGATATTGAAAACCTGAGCGGTTGACTGAACCAGCCCGTTCGGTACTTCCTGAACATAGTGGCAAAGGAGAATGCACACCATGCTGAACACTCTGAGATATGATATAAACTCAAGTCTTCCCGGTTTAATCTGCGTGCTTTCCATTACATCAGTCCGCCTAAAAATGATGTTAAGTCTATGTTATCACCGTTCGCAACAGCGTCCTGTAAGTCCTGCGCGGACTGCTGAAGCGTCAGCTCTAAAAATTCCTCATCAAATTCGTCAATGGCTATTTCTACGGTCTCGCCGCTGTCCATGTTCTTGACGGTTACAACTCCGTTCGCGAGGTCGTCATCACCGATAACAGCCGTGAATCGAACGCCGAGCTTATTGGCGTATTTCATCTGAGCCTTTACCGAGCGTCCCGCAACATCAAACTGAGCCGCAACACCGCTCTGACGCAGAGCCTGAACAAGTGCCGCCGCTTTAAGGCTTGCCGCGTCGCCGATAGGCGCGATATACAGATCGCATCTCTTTGCCTCGGGGAGCTTTATGCCCTGATTTTCGAGAACGAGCATAAGTCTTTCAATACCCATGCCGAAGCCGAGGGACGGAACATGATTTCCGCCGAGCTCTTCCATAAGGCCGTCATAGCGTCCGCCGCCGCAGACCGTGCCCTGCGCGCCGATGGAATCAGAAACAAATTCAAAAACTGTTCTTGTGTAATAGTCAAGTCCTCTTACTATCTGCGGATTTATGCAGTAGGGAATCATCATCTCGTCAAGATATTCCTGAACCTTTTTGAAGTGGTCGGCACAGTCATCGCAGAGATAATCAATAACAATCGGAGCATCCTTAGCTATCTCAGAGCAGATGGGGCTTTTGCAGTCAAGAATTCTCATGGGATTCTTTTCAAGTCTTTCAAGGCAGGTGGGGCAAAGCTCGCCCTTTTTGCTCTCGAAATATTCTTTGAGCGCGGCGTGATAATTCTTTCTGCAATCGGGGCAGCCGATTGAATTTATCTCAAGGTGAATATCCTCAATCCCGAAGAAGCCGAAAACCTCGTTCGCAAGTGAAATAACCTCGGCGTCCGCCGCGGGTGAAGCTGTGCCGAAGCACTCAACGCCGAACTGGTGGAACTCGCGCAGTCTGCCCGCCTGAGGCTTTTCATAACGGTAGCATGATGTGAGATAGCATACCTTCTGAGGAAGCGGCTCATTAAAAAGACCGTGCTCAAGGAACGCTCTCGCCGCGCCTGCCGTACCCTCGGGGCGGAGGGTTATTGAACGGCCGCCTTTATCGTTAAAGGTGTACATTTCTTTCTGAACTACGTCCGTTGTGTCGCCCACGGAGCGTGTGAAAAGCTCAGTATGCTCAAAAACGGGTGTTCTTATCTCTTTAAAGCCGAATTCATCGGCAATTTCAAGTAAAGTGTTTTCAATAAAACGGTTGTTGTGGCTCTGAGAGGGCAAAACATCCTGCGTACCCCTCGCCGCCTTTGTGATAAGTGCCATATCTATTCTCCTGTTTTTCAGTCTTCAACCCTGTTGTAATAAAGCTTAAGATTAAGCGTATCTTCATGAACAACCACCTTATAGCTTTCACATTTAACGGGTTTATTGTCGCAATTGGTGATTTCCGTTTCTTCCGTGGTTACAAGGAAATTCGTTTTAACCTTGTTCTTTGCGTCGTGCCATTTGGCTTCTTCGGTGTCGTTTACAACATAGTAGGACTCAAAATAATATCTGCTCTGCTGACGGTTTTTAAAAATGTAGCTGACAACAATATTCTGATCCTTGGTTTTGCACAGATAAATAAGCCCGTCGTCAAAATCAACGATGCCTATTTCCTCTTCCACATTGTACGACTTGCCTATTCCGTCCTCAACAGCCTCGCGCTGTGTTTCGAAGCCGTCGCCTCTGCGTCCGCTGGGAGCACCGAAATCACGCGTAAAGAACAGAGCCGCAATAATAACAATGGATATACCGATTGCCACAAGGGTTTTGCCGAGTGTATTCATATACAATCCCTCCTGTAAAGGACTGGAATTTAATTATTTTTTCGGATTCACAATGTCGCGCCAGTCAAGGTCGCCTCTTTCAAGGGAATGAATGAGTGCCTCCGCCGTTGCGATATTTGTTGCGGCGGGAACATTGTGAACATCGCAGAGCCTCAAGAGGCTGTACGTTCCGGGTTCATTTTCTTTTGAATTTATCGGATCACCGAAAATCAGCAGCATATCTATCTCGTTGCAGGCGATAAGCGCGCCAATCTGCTGGTCGCCGCCCTGAGCTCCGCTTAAAAAGCAGTTTATTTCAAGACCTGTGGCGTCGCTGACAAGCTTGCCCGTTGTACCCGTCGCAAATATCTTATGACGGCTGAGTATTCCGCAGTAAGCTATGCAGAACTGAGTCATGAGTTCTTTTTTTGCGTCGTGCGCGGTGATTGCTATATTCATTTAAAAGCCTCCTTTAATGCATTTTCTGCCTATGGTTTAATTATTGGTTTTCTTATTCTGTTTCAGTCGTCTGCTCAGCGGGATTTTCACCGTTCTCCTGAGCTTTCTCCTGCGGTGCGGCATCTTCTGATTCCGCCGCTCTCTGCGCTGTTGTGAGTGTAACGAGCTTTTCGCCCTCGGTTACTCTCATGACCTTAACGCCCTTGGACGGTCTTGCGAATGTGCTGATACCGTCCGCCGCTATTCTGATTATGATTCCGTCAGACGCGATAAGGATTATATCGTCATCCTCGCTTACCTGTGTAACCGCGGCAACATCGCCGTAGGTTTCGGTGTGGTAGTTGATAAGTCCCTTGCCGCCTCTTGACTGAATACGGTAGTTGTCAAACTCGCTTCGTCTGCCGTAGCCTGTTTCGCTGACGGTGAGAAGTGTTTTGCCTTCCTCGACAACGCTCATGCCGACGACCTCGTCGCCCTCTTTAAGCTCAATTGCCTTAACGCCTCGCGCCGTTCTGCCGATAGGTCTTGCGTCATTTTCGTCAAAGCAGATTGCCATGCCCTTTCTTGTGGCGACTATGAGCTTATCGCTGCCGCCTGTTACATGAACCCATGCAAGCTCATCGTCATCGTCAAGGTTGATGGCGATAAGTCCCGATTTTCTTACATTTCTGTAAAGAACCGACTCGGAACGCTTGATGATACCTTTTCTTGTAACCATGCAGTAGTATGTTCCCTCGTCGTTTCCGTCTCTCGGAACGGTAAGCATGGCAGAAATCTTTTCATCTGATTCAATCGGAAGTACATTTATAATATTTACTCCGCGGCTGTTTCGTGAAGCCTCGGGGATTTCATAGCCCTTGAGCCTGTAAAGCCTGCCGCGTGTGGTGAAGAACGCGATAGTGTCGTGAGTCGAAGCCGTGAACATTGTCGCGGCGTAGTCCTCCTCGCGGCGCGTCATTCCCTTAATGCCCCTGCCGCCTCTGTTCTGAATCTGATAGGTGTCGGCGGGCATGCGCTTGATATAGCCGAAGTTTGTGAGGGTGAATACGCAATCCTCCTCGGGGATAAGATCCTCAATATCCACCTCGCCGCTGACATTGACGATTTCCGTTCTTCTGTCGTCAGCGAATTTATCTCTGATTTCAAGAGCTTCTTTCTTAATAAGAGCAAGCATTTTGCCGTGGTCGCTGAGAAGCTCAAGGAATCCCTTGATTCTTTCTTTCAGCTCGGCAAGTTCGTCCTCAAGCTTGATTCTTTCAAGACCTGTGAGCTGACCAAGACGCATCTGAACAATTGCCTGCGCCTGAACTTCATCGAGATTAAAGCGGTTCATAAGAGCTTCTTTGCCCTCGGGAATGCTCTTTGAGCTTCTGAGAATTTCAATAACCTCATCAATGAAGTCAAGAGCTATGAGCAGACCTTCGAGAAGATGTGCTCTTTCCTGCGCTTTTTTAAGGTCGTAATTCGTTCTTCTCGTTATAACCTCGCACTGGAAGTTGATGTAATGTTCAAGCACCTGCTTGAGGGTGAGAATTTTCGGCTCACCGTTGACAAGTGCAAGCATTATTACGCCGAAGGTTGACTGCATCTGAGTGTATGAATAAAGCTGATTGAGAACAACCTGCGGATTAGCATCGCGCTTCAGGTCAATTGAAATGTGCATTCCGTGCATTGAGGAATAGTCGTTGACATCGGAAATGCCTTCAATTTTTTTATCCTTAACAAGGTCGGCTATGCTTTCGATAAGCCTTGCCTTGTTTACGCCGTAGGGAATCTCGGTAACCTGAATTTCAAATCTGCCGTTTTTCTTTTCGATAATTTCGGCTCTCGCTCTTACTGTAACCTTGCCCTTGCCTGTGCCGTAGGCGGCTCTTATGCCTGCCCTGCCCATTATGATGCCGTAGGTCGGGAAGTCAGGGCCTTTGATATGCTCCATAAGATCCTCGAGCGTAGCATCGGGATTATCGATAAGGCAGCACATTCCGTCAATAACCTCGCCGAGATTGTGAGGGGGAATGTTGGTCGCCATGCCGACCGCAATACCCGTTGAGCCGTTTACAAGGAGATTGGGATATCTTGACGGGAGAACCGTAGGCTCTTTAAGACGGTCGTCGTAGTTCGGCACGAAATCAACCGTGTCCTTGTCGATATCCGCAAGCATTTTAAGAGAAACCTTGCTCATTCTCGACTCTGTGTAACGGTATGCCGCAGGGGGGTCGCCGTCAACCGAACCGAAGTTGCCGTGTCCGTCAACGAGAGTGTATCTCATTGAGAACGGCTGGGCAAGTCTTACCATTGCGTCATAAACAGACGCGTCGCCGTGGGGATGATATCTGCCGAGAACGGAACCGACTGTGTCCGCGCACTTTCTGTATGCCTTGTCGGGCGACAGACCGTTCTCATACAT
>JAZUFU010000114.1:0-3657 GCA_045640865.1 Acutalibacteraceae bacterium
CAGGCAAATAAAATTTACGCATAAAAACCACGGTCGGGAACGAATCCTGACCGTGGTTTTTGAATTTTTTAATATTTATCTTTAAGTGCGATATGGCAGATTGTAAACTCTTTCAGAATACAGTTATTACTGTCTGTGCCATTTAACGCCCTGAGCCGTGTCTTCAAGCACGATGCCCATAGCCTTGAGCTCGTCGCGGATTCTGTCCGCCTCTGCCCAGTTCCTGTCTTTTCTTGCCTGAGTGCGCTGAGCGATAAGAGCCTCGACCTCGTCGTCGAGGGATTCGGTCTTTCTGTTATATACAAGACCGAGAACATCGCAGAGCTCGTCAAACATCTTTGCGGCGGCTTCGCAGTCAGCCTTGTTTGCGTTTGCGGCGATAACCTTTGTGTTGATGTCTCTTACAAGGTCAAAGATTGTCGCGATAGCGTCTGCAGTGTTGAGGTCGTCGTCCATGGCTGTGATGAACTGCTGACGGCGTGCTTCAAGCATATCTTTGATTTCGGCTGTCGCTTCGCCCTCAGCGGCGTTCTTGATAGCGAAATCAAGGTTGTCGCGGCAGGTGTAAAGTCTTACAAGCGAAGCCTTGCACTGCTCAATGATGTCAACGCTGTAGTTGATGGGGCTTCTGTACTGAGAAGAAATGAGCAGGAATCTTATCGGCTCATAGCCGTACTGATTTGCAACATCACGAACTGTGAAGAAGTTATTGAGAGACTTTGACATCTTAACATTGTCAACGGTGATGTAGCCGTTGTGCATCCAGTAATTCGCAAACGGAGCGTCATTGCAGCATTCGCTCTGAGCGATTTCGTTTTCGTGGTGGGGGAAGATTAAATCCTGACCTCCGCAGTGAATGTCAATCGTCTTGCCGTGATAGCGTCTGTTCATAGCGGAGCACTCAATATGCCAGCCGGGGCGGCCGTTGCCCCACGGGGATTCCCAGTAAGGCTCGCCGGGCTTTGCGTTCTTCCACAGAGCAAAGTCCATCGGCTCTTTCTTAACCTCGCCGACCATGATTCTCGCGCCTGCTTCAAGCTCCTCAAGCGGCTGATGTGAAAGCTTGCCGTATTCTTTGAACTTCTTGGGGCTGAAATAAACGTCGCCGTCCGCTTCATAAGCATAGCCTTTTTCGATAAGGGTGCTGATGATGTCGATGATTTCGTCAATGTTTTCTGTCGCCTTCGGGTGAACGGTGGCTTCTCTTACATTAAGTCCCTTTGCGTCAACCCAGAATTCCTCAATGTATTTCTCGGAAATATCCTTGAATGTAACGCCTTCCTCGTTGGCTCTCTTGATGATTTTGTCGTCAATATCGGTGAAATTCTGAACGAAGCGCACATCATAGCCTCTGTACTCAAGGTAGCGGCGCAGAATGTCAAACACGCAAAGCGGACGCGCGTTGCCGATATGGATGAAGTTATAGACAGTCGGACCGCAGGCGTAAATCTTAACCTTGCCCTCTTCGAGAGTTTTCAGCTCCTCTTTCTGCCTTGTGAGAGTATTAAACACTTTCATTTTTCTTTTCCTCCAGTTCTTTTTTAAGAATGTCTATCTGATGCTGTAATTTGCATATTTCCTGTGATACGGGGTCGGGAATATGAATCTGGTCAAGCTCATCAACGCGCTTGCCGTTACGGCGCACAACCCTTGCAGGGACGCCGACAGCGGTTGAGTTTTCGGGAATATCCGAGAGCACGACCGCGCCCGAGGCAACATTTGTGTTGTCGCCTATGTTGACGGGGCCGAGAATTTTTGCGCCTGCGCCGACCATGATATGACTGCCGAGAGTGGGATGGCGTTTACCTGTGTCCTTGCCTGTACCGCCGAGGGTAACGCCCTGATAAAGCGTAACATCATCGCCGATAATCGTCGTTTCACCTATGACAATGCCCGTGCCGTGGTCAATGAAAAATCTCTTGCCTATCTGCGCGCCGGGGTGGATTTCAACTCCCGTCCTGCGTGAAGCGGACTGAGAAATTGCTCTTGCGATAAAAAACATTCTGTGCTCAAAAAACCAGTGAGCTTTTCTGTATTTTCTGATAGCCTTGAAGCCGGGGTAAAGAAACAGCACCTCGGCCTTTGAGCGGCAGGCAGGGTCGCGCGCCATGACCGCCTCAATATCTTCATTAAGATTTTTAAACATACATTCCTCCAATCGGGGTATTACCTCAAAAAAATAATCCGCCTCTGTCGCAAAGGCGACGGAGGCGGCTAACCGCGGTTCCACTCCGATTTATAACTCAACGCCCGTAACGGTGGCTTCCGCACGGCGATACTGAGATTTCTGTTCCCGCCGCGTGCTTATGGGTGCATTTCGCCGATGGCCGCGTAAGGAACCTTTCACCTGCCGTTCCCTCTCTGATACGCTCTGTCGGGTACTTCTCCCACTGATAACGCATTTACTGTTCATATTATACTATATTCCGGTCGGTTTTGCACCTGTTATTTTGCAAGAATTTTATCTGCAAAACCGTTTTGTTTTAGCTAATTTGATTAGAAGTTGCCGCCGTTCCAGCCCCAGAGCGAAACTTCCTCATATTTGACATAAATTCTGTCCTGCGCAATATCAAGCTCGCCCTCGATTATATTGCAGATTTCAGCGGTGAGCGCGTCCGCCTGAGACGGATTGATTTTGCCGAAGACCTGCACCTCAACGAATGCGGCAGGCGCGTCCTTACCCTGAAAATACAGGCGGCAGTTATCCTCAAACGAGCACATAAGCCACGCTTCACTCTTGCCCGCAAGCAGCGAAATTGCCTTGCCGAGTTTTGTTTTAAGCGCGATTTCTTTTTCTTTTGAAATTTCTACATTAACCTTTGTTGAAATGTTAGGCATAATAATTCTCCTTATTTAAAATACATAAACAACTGGCACTTAATCATGCCGTTGTAGAGCTTGCGGCGTTTGTCGGCTTTTCTGCCGAATTCCTTTTCAAACTCCTCCGACGGGCTGATTATGTAGTACGCTCTGCCCCTTGCAGGCTCAAAACGCTGCCCCATGATTTTATAAAGCTCCTGCGCCTGCTTGACATCGAGCAGTCTTTCGCCGTAGGGCGGATTGCAGATAAGCGTGCCTTTTTCGGTTTTCATCGAGAAGTCTTTGACATCGCACTTTTCAAAGCGGATTTTACTCGCCACGCCTGCTCTCCTCGCGTTTTCTTTTGCGATTTCGAGCACACTCTCGTCAATATCGGAGCCGTAGGCGACGAAAGTGCTGTCGGTTACAATGAGCGACTTTGCTCTTTCTCTCTCCTCAGTCCAGACCTCACGGGGGATAACATCCCATCTCTCGGCGGAAAATCTGCGGCGAAGTCCGGGAGCAATATTGTGCGCGAGCATTGCGCCCTCAATGAGAATCGTGCCGCTTCCGCACATCGGGTCATAGAGCGTGTGATAATTTCTCACCCTCGCAAGTGAGCACAGAGCCGCCGCGAGCGTTTCTTTAATCGGCGCGCCGTTTGCCTCAAGGCGGTAACCTCTTTTGTGAAGTCCCGCGCCCGAGGTATCGAGCAGCAGGCTCACCTTATCTTTCATAATCGAAAACTGAATCTGATGAACAGGGCCCGTTTCGTCAAACCACGAAATGCCGTATTTCGATTTAAGCCGCTCAACGACAGCCTTTTTGATGATAGACTGACAGTCGCTGACGCTGAAA
>JAZUFU010000115.1:0-9961 GCA_045640865.1 Acutalibacteraceae bacterium
GTCGGCATGGACGTAAACAGCGGCAAAAACAACCGCACAAAGTATGACTACATTCTCTGGGATAACACCCTTAAGCTTACGCTTCCCTACGGCAGAAACGTTTTCTGCTTCTGCTTCTCCGACGGTCATCATCTTGACGAATACGAGCGCGGCTTTACTTATATGTGTATGCCCGAGCTTACAAACGAGGCGCTGAGAACCTGCATGGAAACAGGCGCGTTTTTCTCCTGCTCTCATTTTGACAGAGCAGACCTCGGCGACGAATTCAACGGCACAGGCAACGATGTTCCGTATGTTTCATATCTTAATGTCGATAATGATACTGACACAATTTCTTTTGAGGCTCAGAATTATGACTGCGTCCGCTGGTACTCGAACGGCAAGCTCATCGCGAGCGGCAGCGACCTGACGAGCCTTGACCTCAACGAGTATGAAGATGAAATCGGGCTGTATGTCCGCTTCACGCTCACAGGTGAGGGCGGTGTGCTTTATTCGCAGGCGTTCCCCATCAGTGCTGAGGGCGAAGAAATCGAAAAGCCCGTTGTAGTTCCGACCTATGACCTGCCCGGATTCTTTAGAATCTGCGCCGATTTCCTCAATCTCCTGCTTGGCTGGACTCCTCCCGTGCTCATAATCAGAAGACTTCTCTGGGGCTATCTCTGGTGGCTTTGAGTTGAAAACAATTTAACATAAAATACCGCAGGAAAAGCAGACTGTCTGCAATTCCTGCGGTGTTTTTTTAAAACTGTATGTTTATAAGATTTTCTTCTGTTTCGTTTCCGTTCTGCCGTTTGGTTGCCACGTTGCACTTTTCGCATATTACAAAGAAAAGCGTGATTATAAATCCGTAGGGGATGGGGCAGAACTCACCGGGGTTGACGGTGGACATCATCGTGAGCCCGAGGAACGAAATGAAAACCGAAAGGTTGAAATGAGTTGTGTGCTCAAACAGCAGCTTGAATCTCGCGTAGAACTGATACAGGAACGCGCCCACGCCTAAAATGCCGAAGCTGCCGATAATCTGGAACGGGGAGGAATGATACCAGTTGACCGCCATTTTCTTTTTTATGTAGCCGACCTGCTCAATTTCCGTCCTGCCGAAGCCTCTGCCGAATATCGGGTTGGATTTGAAATCCGCAAGCGCGCGGCGGATGTTGTCCTCCCTTATGCTGTCGCCCTCAAGGAATCGCTCGATTGTGGGCAGGAAGAACTGATAAATAGTTCTCGCAAATGTGCATATAATAATCGCGCAGACGGAAATAACCGTAAGGTTGTGCTTTCTGTTTCTCTTGTCCGTATAGACGAGAACTATAAGACACAGCGCAATTTCAATTGTGCCGAACATCGCCCCTCCGCGTGAGCCCGAGAGCAGAATCGCGGCGTACTCGATAAGCCCGAGATAGAAATAGACGTGCTTTTTATCTTTGGTCGAAACATAAAACGCAAACGGCATCGCGAGCATGAGGAATGTTGAAACATTATTGCGCCACTGCATGTAGATTATTCTGAATTCCTCTTTCACCACGTCGAAGTACATTAAATACTGGTGGAAAACCATGAACGAGCCGAGGATTCCGACCGCCATCATCATGTAGGTTATTCTCATTCTGAGGCTGTAGTCGTTGCTTGTGTGTATGCACGATGACAGGAGAATATACATCAATAACATTCCGAAGCCGAGGCCGACGGTGTAGAACAGGAATGTTCCCTGGAAAAACTCTTTGAATGAGATTTTGCCGAGACCGCCGAGCGTAACGGCTATCGACACAAGCAGATACGGCAGAAAGAGCCTTCCTTTTTCAAATCTGAACTCTTTTTTATAGACGACAAAGTGAAAAATCATCGCCGCGGCAAATGGGATAGCCAGCCACCAGAATTTTATGAATGTGCCGAAAGAGTTATAGCACTTTATGGAGATTACCGAAATAAACAGGAAAGCGGGCGTTGTGGCGAATATGTTGTCGCACACAACGAGTATCACCGAGTCGAGCAGGGCAAAGAACGCGATGCCATAGACGATCGGCATGTTATGAACATAAAATGAAAACAGCTTTCCGTTATTCCGCAGAATGATTATGAGTATCGCAATCACAAGCTGAAGCCCGACGCACAGCTTGGACATGAAGAAGCGGCGCAGTCCCATAAGAAAGCGGTTCGCTTCGATTCTTTCAGACAAATCAGTTGTCATAAAGTCTCCTTTGCTCCGCAAAACGGAGGCGCATAAAATCAGATGTTCTTAATTTTATAAACGCATACGCCGTGAGGAGGAACTGTGTCCGCAAGCGCGTAGTCAACCTTGATAACCGTGTCGTCCCAGAGATTTTCAGCTTCATATTCGTCGGCGTATTTCAGCTCAACAAATGTGTTTTCGGTGAGCTCTTTCATGGGAAGAGTGAAAAGACGGTGGTCGTTTGTCTTGTTGAAGAAGCATACCGCAACGCTGCCGTCCTTAAGGGGCTTGACGAGAATATCGCCTGCGGGTGAGTAGCTTATTCTTCTGCACTGCGCGCCAAGCTCATCCTGGTCAATGGCTATGAGCTTTTTGTTTGTAACAATTTTGAGTACCTCGTTGTCCTTGTCGGCTGAGCCGTCGGGGAGAATGAAGTTGCGAAGGTCGTTGCCTAAGATAAGTGGAGACGCCATCATGCACCAGAGTGAGAAATGGCTCTTGTTTTCATCGTATGTGAGATTTCCGTTGCCGACTTCAAGCATATCGGGGTCATTCCAGCCGCCGGGGCCTGCGTATTTCCACAGCTTTACATTGATTTCATATATCGCCATGATTGACGGCCATATTGCCTTAATGTCGGGAGTGGTTCTCCAGAGATTACCTGCGGTGCTGCCCCATTTCCACGGCATGTTGAAGCCCCATTCGCAGATAGAGAAGCAGATGGGCTTAACTTCCGTGCCGTTTTCCTCGGCATATTCCTCAGCCGCCTGCTTTAAGTATTTGCCCATGTTGCGGTACTGGATAGCGGAGCTGTCCATAAGAGAGCCGACGGGATTGTAAAGTCTGAGTGTGTTTTCGCCCGCTTTGAGGTCAACATAAATGTGATGCTTGCCTGTTGCGTGAATGAACTCAGAGCCGGGAACGTCGATTACATAATGAGCGTCGCCGTTTACATCAAGCTCAAGGTGCTTCGCGAGCTGAGTTCTTCTCTTCATATAGAATGTAACAGCGTAGTTACCGTCCTCGGGTACGTTTACTGTGAATGTCGCCGCGCCGAGACCGTATGAAAGACCTGTGATGTATTCGCCTGTTTCAAGCGAGCTGCCTTTCATGAGCTTTGCGTCGCCCTCAAGCTCAGCGTCCTTTGCAAGGTAGAGCTTCTGCCCCTCTATTGAACCACCGCTCAGAGAGATTTTCTCAAGCATGGGAGCGATTCGTGAAGTGTAAACTCTGTGGCAGAAGTCGTATTTGAAATACTCAACGCCCCATTTTGCGAATGTGCGCGCGTCGGTGAGCTCGTGGCCGTAGCTTGCGGGAAGATCCTGGCAGGTAAGCGTACCGTTTGAGGAATAGATACCGAGCTTGATGCCAAGAGCGTTTACTTTGTCTGCAAGGGATCTTATGCCCGAGGGGAAGGTTACGGGGTCGGGTATCATTTCGCCCGCGTCATTTCTGCAGGCGGCCTGCCAGCAGTCGTCGATATTTACATACTTGTAGCCCGCGTCAAGAAGACCTGTTTCTTTCATCGCCTTTGCGGTGTCATAAATAAGGTCTTCGTTTATTCTGCTTGCGAATGTGTTCCAGCTTGACCAGCCCATGGGCGGGGTAAGCGCAACGCCGTTGGAGTAAGCGTCATGTCCCTCCTGGTTGGGCTTAACTCTTTTTGAGAGCTTTTTAACAGCCGATGAGGGCGTTTCCTTATTTTTTATCATGTAAGCTCCTGCTGCGGCGATTGCTGAAACAGCGGCAAATTTTTTACTCATACAAAACCTCCGAAAATTTTTGATTATTGTTTCAGATAAACTGAATCCATAATAGAAGTATAACCTACTTTGAACTGTTTTTCAATTGATTATTAACATATTTGTGCAGAATAACTATTGTTTTTTTTAAATTTAGTGATATAATAAAGCAATCAGATATAAATATTTTGAACAGTTATCCGTTTTCTGTCTGCAAACAGTGCGAAGCAAGCAGGCAGTTAAGGGATTTTTTAACTTGCGGGAATATGCTTCCCGATTACACTATATAAGCGGAGGACATGAAATGGAAAACCTGCTTAATGAAATACTCAAAAGCGACACAGCCGCAAGGGAAAAGCTCTCGCAGGCGGAGGAATACCGCAGAGAGCAGATAGTCGCTTTGCAGTCAAAAAAAGACGAAATCGAAAAGGAAGAGCTTCAGAACGCTGTCGAGGCGCTCCTTGAAAAGGGCGAAAAGAGAAAGTCCGCAGGGGACAAGCAGCTCTCTGAGCTCAAAGAAAACCACGATGCGGCAGAGAAAAAGATGACAGAGCTTTATGAAAAGAACTGCTCCGAGTGGGTAAGAAAAATCGTTGACGGAGTAATCAACGGTTAATCTGATTAGTGATTTACGAAAGGCGGTGAACCGTTACGGGATATTCTGCGAACGCGATTATGGCAAAGAGCCGCGCACTTTACGGCAAAAGACTAAAAAAACAGGATTACGATAATCTCATAGGCTGCAAAAGCATAAACGAGCTTGTTTCATACCTCAAAACCCGAACGGCTTATGCCGAGACCTTTGAAACCGCCAATTCCGACATGAGTGCGTTTCAGGTTGAGGAGCTTCTCAGGGTTGATACGCTCAGAGCTTTTCAGAAAATAAGCAAGTATGAAATTTCCGCAGGTGAGGATTTCTATAAATACTTCATAATGAAAAACGATATTCAGCAGATTCTCAGATTTCTGCATTATCTCATTATCGGAAAGCCCTCTGAGTATCTCGAAATCCTGCCTCCGTTTATCAACAGTCAGACGAATGTTGACCTTATAAAGCTCGCGGCGTCGCTGACTTTTGACGATGTGCTGAAAGTGCTTAAAGACACGGGCTATGACGAGGCACTTGAACCGTTTAGAGCTTTTTATAAAGAGCCCGAGAACTACATTAAAATGGAATCCGCGCTCAATAAGATTATATGGAAAGCGGAATACGATTTAGTTCAGAAATATAAGGGAAGTAAGAAAAAAGAGATAGTCGAGCTTCTGACATACGAAACGGATATGGAAAACATCGTCCGCATTTACAGGCTTAAAAGGCTTGCGGGCGCAGATAAAGAGACGATAAGAGATTATCTCAATCTTTATTTCACCAATTTCACCGAAAAAGACATTGAGCTTATGCTCGAAAAAAATACCGCGAGAGAAATGCTCGCTCAGGCGGCGGATTCCTGCTACAAAAAATATTTTGCGGACACGGAATTTGTTACCCTTGAGGATTTCACTCAGCGGATAATATATGAAAAGCTTCACCGAGAAATAAGATACAGCACCAACCCCATAGCGGTCATGATATGCTATTTCTTTTTGAAGCAGAACGAGGTTGACAACGTGATTCACATAGCCGAGGGTATAAGAGGCAAAATCTCGCCCGAGGCTGTCGAGTCAGTTCTTATAGGTACAGATAACTAAAGCAACAAAACAACTCTAAGGAGGGATGTTTTTGGCAATCGAAAAAATGAAACTCGTCAGAATTTTCGGCAAGGTTGATAATCTCGACAGCTTTCTGACTTCCTGCTGCATAAGCGGAGATTTTCACCCCGAGAATGCCATGAACTATGTTTCCGCCAACATGGGCTATGTTTCCGTCAATGACGAGAACCCCTACACCGCCACAATTCAGAAAATTGAAGAGCTGGCGCAGATTTCGGGGGCAACGCTCAAAGAAACATTCAAAGGGCAGGAGATTATAGTTGACGCTGACGAGGCGGACTATATTGACGAGCTTGTAACGAAGCTCAGCCGTGTTCACGGCAGACGGACTGAAATTTCGCGGAAGCTGGAGCAGTGCGCCGACGAAGCGGAAAAATTCAGCCGCTTCACAAATCTTTCAACCAAAATCGACGAGCTTCTTTCGTGCAAATTCCTGACAGCCCGTTTCGGCAGCATACCGAATGACTGCCTGCCGAAACTCAAAGCGTATGAGGATAATGAAAATATCCTGTTCATACCGTGCAATCAGGACGAAAAAAGATGCTGGGGCGTCTATACCGCTCCCGTGTCGAAGCAGGAGGAAATCGACAGAATTTTCGCCACGCTTTACTTTGAGCGGATAAACATACCGTTCACCGAGGGAACGCCCGAGGAAATTATCGCGAAATGCGACCTCGAAAAAGCCGACCTTGAAAAAGAGCTTGCAGAGATTGACTCCGATGTTCAGAATCTCTGGAATGACCACGGCGAGAGAATCGAAAGCATTTACGCTCATTTCAAAATCGTCAGTACGGCTTACGAGCTTCGCCGCTTTGCGATTAAAGACGAGCTTACGGGCAGTGAATTCATGATGATAGGCTGGGTTCCCGAGAGCGGATATGACTGGTTCGCTTCAAAAATTAAGGAAGTACCCGACACACGCTTTGAAGTGTATGAGCCCGAGGAGGACAAACGCTCCGTTCCGCCTACAAAGCTCAAAAACAAAAAGATTTTCAGACCGTTTGAGATGTTCGTTGAAATGTACGGTCTGCCGAAATACGGAAGCGTTGACATAACGCCGTTCGTTGCGGTAACATTTACACTTCTTTTCGGTATAATGTTTGCCGACTTCGGTCAGGGACTTGTGCTCGCCGTCGGCGCGTATATACTTTATAAGCTCAAAGGAATACAGCTTGCGAGGGTTGTTGTTCCCTGCGGACTGTCGGCGATGTTTTTCGGTCTGATAGTCGGCTCGGTTTTCGGCAACGAGGAGCTTCTCAATCCGCTCTACCACGCAATCGGCTTAAAGGGCAAGCCTCTTGAGGTCATGGACTCCATAAACACCGTGCTGATTATGACAATCGGCATAGGCGTCGGGCTTGTAATCATATCAATGTTTGTCAATATGTTTATCTCAATTAAGCAAAAGCAGTTCGGCAAAGCTCTGTTTGACAACAACGGTCTTACGGGTATGCTGCTTTACTGCGCAGGTGTAAGCGCGGTGGTCAGCTTCATGGCTCATATTACGATTATCCCGACAGCCGTCTGCATCATAATCGCGGTCGTAACCGTCCCGATTCTTTATGTAAAAGAGCTTCTGATAGGCATTATCGACAAGCATCCGAAAGAGGAATATATGCCCGAGAGCTGGTCGGACTTCTTCATGCAGAACTTCTTTGAGGTTATCGAGTATGTTCTCTCTTATTTCAGCAACACGCTTTCATTCCTGCGAATCGGAGCTTACATGCTCGTTCACGCAAGCCTTATGATGGTTTTCTATTCATTCGCGGGCGAGGGCTTCAGCATAAAGGGACTTGTCATCATAGTGCTGGGCAATGTGCTTGTTATCGCGCTTGAAGGCTTACTTTCGGGAATTCAGGTTCTCCGTCTTGAATTTTACGAAATGTTCAGCCGCTTCTATGACGGCGACGGAAAAGCCTTTGAGGGCATTGGTTTGAGAAAGAACCGCGGATTTTTATTCAAAATAAAGAACGCGTTTTCTTCTGATAAACAGGAAAAAACCGAAGTTATAATTTCAACTAAAAACTGAAAGAGGTATTTATTATGAAAAATTTATTCAAGAAAAATTACATGGCAAGAATTATGGCAGTAGTTATTATCGCCGTTATGGCATTCGCGCTCACAATCACCGCTGTTGCGGTTAACGGCGACGACGCGGCGGCTCCTGAAACAGCAGTTGCTGCTCAGGCACAGGACACAGCAGAAGAAGCACCCGCAGAGGAAGCAAAGGCTGATTCCTCAAAGGGCATGGGCCTTATCGCTGCGGCGGCTGTAACAAGTATCGCAGGTATCGGCGGTGCGGTTGCTATCGCGGCATCAGCTCCCGCGGCTATCGCGGCTACAAGCGAAGATCCCAAATCCTTCGGTAAAGCTCTTATCTTCGTTGCTCTCGGTGAGTCAATCGTTCTTTTCGGCTTCGTTGTATCAATCCTTATTCTCAATAAAGTCTGATTATGAAGCTTTATCTTATCAGTGATAACCCCGACACAGCCGTAGGTATGCGCCTTGCGGGCATTGAGGGCACGGTGGCACAGGATGAAGCCGCCGCTTCAAAGGCTCTCAGCAATGCCCTTAAAGACGAAGAAATTGCCGCAATACTTATGAATCAGTCGCTTTATAACGCCTGCGAGAGCACAATAAAGGCTTTTCGCAAGGCTCATTCAACGCCGCTGATTGTTGAAATACCCGACAAGAACGCTCAGAGCTCGGGTAATTCGCTGGCAAAATATATACGCGAAACAGTCGGAATAAGCATATAAAACGAAGAATTCCGTAAAAGAAAGGGAGGAGCTTCGTGGAAACAGAATCAAAGACAGCGCAGTTTATCGACGTTATAAACAGAGAAGCTCAAGCGCAGTATGAAAAAATAAAAAAAGAGACCGATGATTATGTTGCTTCCGAGCTTGAAAAAGCGCGTGAGGCGGCAAAGCTCAACGCAAAGGCGGCGGCAAAAACTCAGGTCGGCAAGCTCAGCGAGCAGAGCAATACGGACACATACAAAACCCGTATTCAGCTCATAAGGCAGATTGTCGCAAAGCGCAAAGAGATAACCGACAGCGTTTTTGAAAAGGCTCTTAAAGAAATCAGGGCTTTCACCGAAAAGCCCGAGTACGCCGATTTCCTTATAAAGAGCGCTTATGCTCTTAAAGCGGCAACGGGCGACGATACAGTTATTTTCATCCGTCCCGAAGATGAAAAATACAGGGATATGCTTTCGGGCGTAGCAAGTGTGGAACTTGATAAGTCCATACATTTAGGCGGATGCAGGGGAGAGAGCAAGGCAAACTCCATGCGCGCCGACGACACTCTTGACAGCCGCTTTGAGCAGCAGAAGCAGGAGTTCTATTCCTGGTCGGGACTGTCGGTTATATAACCGAAAACGATTATCGGTTGCATAAGGGGGAACATTATGCAGGAAAATGTAATATACGGCATAAACGGTCCTGTTATCACCGTTAAGGGCAGAACAGAACTGCAAATGTCTGAAATGGTATATGTAGGCAACGCAGGGCTTATCGGCGAGGTTATCCGCCTTGACAAGGACGCCGCGATTATTCAGGCTTATGAAGAAACATCTGGGCTTCGACCGGGCGAGCCTGTTAAATCGACAGGTCAGCCCATGAGCGTTACTCTGGGACCGGGTATAATCAGCAATATTTTTGACGGAATTGAAAATCCGCTCGACCTTATTGCCGCAAAGGCAGGCTCGTTTATCCCGAGAGGTATCCGTCCCGCTCCGCTTGATGAAGAAAAGCTGTGGGATGTTACCGTTACCGCAAAGGTCGGCGACGAGCTTAAAGCAGGTGATATTTACGCCACCTGCCCCGAAACCTCAGTTATCACTCATAAAATCATGACTCCGCCCGATGTAAGCGGAAAGGTCATTGAGGTTAAGGAAAGCGGAAAATACAGAGTAAACGACACGGTTGTTGTTATAGAAAAGGCTGAGGGCGAAAGACAGAACCTCACTCTCTGCCACAAATGGCCCATAAGAACTCCGCGCCCGATAACCGAGCGTATGCCTCTTGTTAAGCCTCTTGTTACAGGTCAGAGAGTTATCGACACTCTTTTCCCGATGGCAAAGGGAGGCGCGGCGGCTATTCCCGGCGGTTTCGGCGCAGGCAAAACCGTAACTCAGCATCAGATAGCCAAATGGTGCGACGCTGACATTATTATATACATCGGCTGCGGCGAGCGCGGCAACGAAATGACGCAGGTTCTCGACGAATTCAAGGAGATTACCGACCCGAAAACAGGCGAAAACCTTACGAGCAGAACGGTGCTTATTGCCAATACCTCCAATATGCCCGTTCCCGCCCGTGAAGCGTCGATTTATACG
>JAZUFU010000116.1:0-5989 GCA_045640865.1 Acutalibacteraceae bacterium
CTGCCCTTGCCGTCAGCGGTATTTGTCAGATAGTAAAAATCCCAGCCGTCGGCGTGAATAACATTTTCCTCTGTCCATGCGGGTTCAACTGTATTCTTTGTAATAAAGCGGAAGCCGAATCCCTCAAGAATAATCAGCGAAAGCAGCGCCAGCGCAAAGATAAACGCGGTTATTACCAGCACGTTGTGGTGGATTTCCTTTTTAAGCTCTTTATTATCTTTTTTAACCTTTTTTTCTGTCTTACTCATATCAATCAAAGCCTTTCAAGAATTTCGGGGTGCTGCGTCAGGTCATAGCGCTTGTAATTGTCTTCCGCGTCAAAGAACCATACTCTCGCGTCAGGTCTTGCCTTTGAAACCATGACCGACCATTTGCCGTCAATGAAGCATATCGCCGTTTCGTTTTCGCAGGCGATTGAGGAATATTTCGCCTTGTCAACATAGTCGTTGAACTCCTGCCAGTAGCCCGTTTCATAGTGAGGGCAGTTGCAGTAGGGCAGAATCCCAAGGCCGTCAACAAACATGAACTCGCTTTCGGGCGCGCAGTCGTCAAAGCCCTCACTGAACCAGCACATACTGCCCGAGGACGAGCCGTAAAGCACCTTTCCCTGCTCAAACGCTTCTTTAAGGTACTTGTCCGCGTGAGTTTTTTTCCATGTGTCCATGCAGAATTTAAGATTGCCGCCGGGCACATTTATAATATCCGCGCTTCTTATCTTCTGCGCAGCGATTTCCTCCGTCATGTAAGCGTGGGTGAGATAGAGAATTTCCACATCACAGCCCATTTTGCTGTAAAAGCCTATGGCTCCCTCGTCCGCAAAGTCATAACCCGTTGTGGGAATGTGAAGATATTTCGGGTTCTCCTTGCCCGAGAGCTTCATAACAAGCCTCGCAAGCTCAACTCTGTCCTCACTTTTATCAAAGCCGCCGCCCATAGCGATAATGCTGCCCATAATAACCTCTCCTGTCTGCATAATTATACATATATATTTTATATGATTTTTTTCAGTATTGTCAAGGCGTTTTTGTGCTTTTCGGCAAAATGACGATGTTTTTATTTAGGCTTTTATTATTTAAGAAAGGATTTAACGCTTTAACACTTGACAATATGAATAATCAGTAGTAAAATATCAATAATATTTTTACGAAAGGGAGCGCAGACGATGCTTAACAGCTATTATTACTATTATAATCGAGCGATGGATTACAGCATTATCTGCGAAAACAAGTAGTTTTGCATTAGTGTAATATCCACCGCTTATTTTGGTTGTATAAGCGGTGGTTTTCTTTTGTAACGGAGGTGCTTTTATGACCGAGCTTGAAAAAGCAAGGGAAATAATCAACAAAGCGGATAAGGAAATCGCGCGTATTTTTGAGGAGAGAATGAGCGCCGTCAAAATCGTTGCGGAGTACAAGGCGGCTCACGGTCTGCCGATTTTTGACGCCGGACGCGAAAAGGTTGTCATTGAGAAGAACACCGAAAGAATTGAAAACGGCGAGCTGAAAGGTTATTTTTCTCAGCTTCTCACATCGTTTATCGGCGTGTCAAAGCAGTATCAGGAAAGCCTCCTCAATGGCGAAAAAATCGCTTTCTGCGGAGTTCACGGAGCTTTTGCCGAAACAGCGGCGAAAAAGCTTTTCCCCTACGGCAGATTACAGCCTTACGGCGACTTTGCCGCCTGCTGTGAAGCTGTGGAGAGCGGTGAATGTAACTGCTGTGTGCTCCCCGTTGAAAACAGCTACGCTGGCGAAGTCGGGCAGGTAATCGACCTTATGTTTGACGGCAGTCTCACCGTCAGCGGAATTTATAATATGCCGATAAAACAGAATCTTTTAGGCGTTCGCGGAGCGGAAAAAGCTGAAATCAAAAAGGTTATCAGCCATCCGCAGGCACTAATGCAGTGCGGCGAATATATAAGAGCGCACGGCTATGAAACCGAATCAGCCGAAAACACCGCCGTTGCGGCGAAAAAAACTGCTCAGCTCGGCGACAAAACAGTTGCCGCAATCGGAAGCAGTGAAAATGCCGAGCTTTACGGGCTCGACATTCTCGAAAGCAATATAAACGAAAGCGCGGTGAACACCACACGCTTTGCGGTGCTGAGCAAAAACAATGAAATCGTCAGCGGTAACGACAGCTTCATTCTCTTTTTTACGGTGAACGACGAGGTCGGCGCGCTCGCGAAAGCGGTCAATATAATCTGCGCCCACGGCTTTAACATGAGGGTGCTCAGAAGCCGCCCCGTCCGCAGTGTTCCGTGGCAGTATTATTTCTATGTTGAGGCGCAGGGCGACTGCGAAAGCGACGAAGCGCAGAAAATGCTCAGAGAACTGTCCGTCTGCTGTGAAAAAATGAAGCTCGCAGGCAGCTTTAAGGACGGCAAAACGATTTAAGGAGCTGAAAAAAATGAAAACCCGTGTTAATTTAGGCTTGAACAGCTACGATATAATTTTTGAGCGCGGCGCGATAGATAAATTTGCCGCCCTTACGGGCATCACGGGCAGAGTGCTTGTGATTACCGACAGCGGCGTGCCGTGCGAATATTCTCAGAAAATCGCCGCTCAGTTCGGTGAGGCGTATATCTACACCGTCCCACAGGGCGAGGAGAGCAAAAGCCTAAAAAACTTTGGTGAAATTCTTTCGTTTATGCTCTCGAAAGGCTTCACGAGAAAGGACAGCGTTGTTGCCTGCGGCGGCGGAGTTGTTGGCGACCTGTCGGGCTTCGTTTCGGCGTGCTACATGAGGGGAATTTCATTTTACAATTTCCCCACAACCGTTCTTTCGCAGGTGGATTCCTCAGTCGGCGGCAAAACGGCGGTGAACCTTGACGGAATCAAAAATCCCGTCGGTGCTTTTCATCAGCCGAAAATGGTGATAATTGACGCGAACGTGCTGAAAACTCTGCCCGAAAGACAGATTTCAAACGGACTTGCCGAGGCTGTCAAAATGAGCCTCACCTCTGACGCGGAGCTTTTTGAGGAATTTGAAAACGGCAACATTTACAATGACATTGACTCCATTCTTTTCCGCTCCGTTGAGATTAAGAGAAAAGTTGTTGAGCAGGACGAAAAGGAGCAGGGGCTCAGAATGATACTCAATTTCGGGCACACTTTAGGGCACGGAATCGAAAGCGAAACGGAAATGAAAGGCTTTTATCATGGCGAATGTGTGGCAATGGGAATGCTCCCGATGTGCAGTGATGAAGTGAGAGAACGGCTCATTCCCGTGCTCAGAAAGTTGAACCTTAAACTGACAACAGATTTTGACACGGACAAGGCTCTCTCGGCTGTCATGCACGATAAAAAATCACAGAGCGGCGCGGTAAACACCGTCTTTGTTGAAAAAATCGGAAGCTGTGAAATTAAAAAAATGACAGCGGACGAGCTCAGAGAAAAGCTGAACTTCATAAAGGAGTTGAGATAAGTGAAAAATACATTCGGAAACGCGCTGAGCGTTACCCTTTTCGGCGAGAGCCACGGAGCGGAAATCGGTGCGGTGATTGACGGACTTGCACCGGGAATAAAAATCGACACGGATTATATAAAAAAGCAGATGAACAAGCGCAGAGCCTACGGCAAAATCTCCACGGGCAGGCAGGAGGAGGACGCGGTTGAGATTGTCAGCGGTGTCTTTGAGGGCTTCACCACAGGAACGCCGCTCACGCTCATAATAAAAAATCAGAACACCCGAAGCGGCGACTATCAGCGAAGCGCGGCGCGCCCTTCCCACGCGGACTACACGGGCTACTGCAAATATCACGGCTTTGAGGACTACCGCGGCGGCGGCCATTTCAGCGGCAGACTCACCGCACCGCTTGTTGCGGCAGGCGCGATTGTATCTTACGCGCTGAAAAATAAAGGAATTTTTATCGGCACTCACATAAAAAAATGCGCGGGAATTTCCGACAGAAATTTTGAAAATTTAGCAGAAGATTCAGAAAATCTTGACGGTAAAATTTTTGCGGTTTTGGATGATGATTCCGCAGAAAAAATGAAAGAAAAAATCGAGCAGATTGCGAATGAAAAAGACAGCGTCGGCGGCATACTTGAAACTGCGATAACAGGACTTCCCGCAGGTGTCGGCGAGCCGTGGTTTGACTCGTTTGAAAGCATGATTTCTCACGGGATTTTTTCAATTCCCGCGGTTAAAGGAATTGAGTTCGGCGCGGGCTTTTCTCTTGCGGATATGCTCGGCTCTGAGGCGAACGACCCGTTAAAATATGACGGAGAAAAAGTCATATCTTTAACAAATAATAACGCGGGAATCAACGGCGGAATCACCAACGGGATGCCCGTAATTTTCAGAACGGTTATCAAGCCCACACCGTCGATTTTCAAAGAACAGCAGACGGTGGATTTCATAAACAAGACCGACACGGTTTTAGAGCTTAAAGGCAGGCACGACCCGTGCATTGTTCACAGGGCGGCAGTGGTTCAGTCCTCGGTTGCGGCTCTTGCGGCGGCGGATTTGCTCACCCAGCGTTTCGGCACAGACTATCTCGGAGAGGACAGGTGATTTTTACGCAATACGGTTGTATCGGCAAAAAGCTGCCTCACTCATTTTCAAAAATAATTCACGAAAAAATCGGCGGTTATTCCTATGAACTCAAGGAGCTTCGCGAGGATGAAGTGGATTTTTTCATGAAAAACCGCGATTTCAAGGCAATAAACGTAACAATTCCCTATAAAGAGACGGTTATCCCCTACCTTGACGAGATAAGCGACACAGCAAAAGCTGTCGGCGCGGTGAATACCATAGTAAATCGAAACGGTAAACTTTCGGGCTTCAACACGGATTTTTACGGTCTTAGCGCGCTTATTAAGAAAAATGATATTGATTTCAGCGGCAAAAAAGTCGTAATTCTCGGCTCGGGCGGCACATCAAAAACCTCGCTTGCTGTTGCCAAAAGCCTCGGCGCAGGGGAGATTATCAGAGTCAGCCGCACTGGAAACGAAAACAGCGTAACCTATGACGAGCTTTACAAAAGCCACACGGACGCGGATATTTTAATCAACACCACGCCCGTCGGAATGTTTCCCGAAATTTTTGCTTCGCCCGTTGAACTTGATAAATTTTCTTCTCTTTGCGGAGTGATTGACGCGGTGTATAATCCGCTGACAACTCAGCTTGTTGCCGACGCAAAAAAGCGCGGAATAAAAGCGGACTGCGGACTTTTCATGCTCACATCTCAGGCGGTAAGAGCGTATGAAATCTTCATGGGGACGGACGCTCCCGACGGAATTTCAGAGAGAATTTTTAACGAAATTTTATCAGAAAAAATGAACATAGTTCTGACGGGAATGCCGTGCAGCGGCAAGAGTACAACGGGCAGAATTATTGCAGAAAATCTCGGCAGAAAATTCGTTGACACTGACGATGAAATTGTAAAAAATACAGGCATGGAAATCCCCGAAATTTTCGCGAAATTCGGCGAAGAAAAATTCAGATTTTTTGAGACGGAAGCGATTAAAAAAATCAGTAAAGAAAGCGGCGTTGTAATCGCCACGGGCGGCGGCGCGATTCTCAAAAAAGAAAACATCGACGCTCTTAAAATGAACGGAAAAATTTATTTCCTTGACAGAAATCTCAGCGACCTTTTACCCACGGAGGGCAGACCGCTTGCATCCTCCGCTGAGGCGATACGACAGAGATATAACGAGCGGTACGATATTTACAGAGCCACGGCGGACGAAATAATCGAAATCACCTCAACGCCCGACGTTACGGCGCAGACAATAGAAAGGAAGCATTTCAGATGAAAATTCTTGTCATGAACGGTCCCAATCTCAATATGCTGGGCATAAGAGAGCCCGCGATTTACGGCTCCGCTTCCTATAAGGATTTATGCGATATGATAAAAGCCCACTGTGAAGAACAGAATATCGAAGTGGAATTATATCAGTCCAATCACGAAGGCGACCTTGTTGACAAAATTCAGTCGGCATACGGCGTTTTCGACGGCATAGTCATAAACCCCGGTGCCTACACC